>DAOWES010000054.1 GCA_030638385.1 Candidatus Cloacimonadota bacterium
ACCCAAGCATCCCTGCTTGGATCTTTTCCTTTTCACAATCAAGATGACTGTACTCCATCCCCTGCTTGGCTCTTTCCTTTTCACAATCAAGATGATTGTGTTCCATTCCCGTAACGCAAGCATCTCTGCTTGCATCATCTTTTCCCCACAATCAAGAGAATAGTAAAGTAAATTTTATTTTGCAACTAGCTCCCAAGCTTCTCTTGAGGGAATAAAAATAGAAATATATACAAAAGAGGCAGCTTTTCAGCTGCCTCTTATTTAACTCTGAAACATCAAAAATCTTAAAAATTCTGATGTTAATTGCTTATTAAATTTACTTTATCAATCCTAACACTTTGTTCGAGCGATTCAGAAAATCATTTAATTGATTTCCGGTGAACTGTTTTTGACTTAAAAGAGCAAGATCATGTACATACTTACATAATAAGTTAACATCCTCATCTCTTCCTTCATCAGCAAATTTCAAAATATGTTTGATAGTATTATTCTCAGGATTTATGATCAAATCGTGATTACTAAACATATCCATATCACCACCACCCACCATCATGCTGTTCATCTCACTAAAACGTCTCATATGCTCATTAACCACAACCATTGCGGGAACATTGATAGATTTCAAATATTTTGGTTTAGTTGTAATCTTGAAAAATACTTGCTCCATAATCGCATCGTATGCTTTTTGTCCAATTTCATCTCTAATTTCACTTGGAATTTCATATGGTTTGATATAAGTAAAATCATCTTTTATTGTAATGTATGGATTTAATTTTTCTACGATTGCCGGATGCTCTTTGATAAGCTTTGCATAATTTTCTTTATTAAAATTAGCTTCGATTTTTTCGTTCAGATTTTTATTAAATATCTCTTTGATATTAGCAGTGATATTTTTGTGATCTGAATTTTCTTTTTTATCATTATCAACCAACAAATCATTTACTTCTGAATCTACACGTACAAACGAGATATTATCTATTTTGCTTTCGAGGTGTTGGAAAATATGATTATCGATAATCGAATTGCCAAAGATAACCTCAATGCCATGTTCTTTCATCATATTCAAATGTGTTACTTGAGATTCTTCATTTGAGGCATAGTAGATTTTCTGCGGCTTTTCGTCAGAATTATTTCTGCCAAGATAGTCTTCCACTGTCACATAATCATCATTAGATGTTTTAAAGATGACATGATCTTTCATCGAATCTGAGAATTTTTCATCGGTAATGATACCATATTTAATAAAGTGATTAATATCATTCCAAAGAGTTTCATATTTTTTGCTATCTTCTTTGAAAAACCCTTTCAAACTAACAGCAATTTTTTTGATGATATATGATGAAATCTTTTGAACTTGTTTATCTTCCTGCAGGAAACTACGAGATACGTTCAAAGGGATATCCGGAATATCAATACCACCTTTTAACATAAGCATAAATTCGGGAATAATTCCTTTAAGATCATCAGCAACAAACACATTATTACAAAATAATTTCACTTTCCCACGATTAAGTTCAACTTCATTTTTTATTTTTGGAAAATATAAAATTCCTTTTAAATTAAATGGAAAATCTACGTTAAGATGAATCCAAAAAAGTGGATCTTCCCATTCATTGAAAAGCTGCTTGTAAAATGCCTTATACTCTTCATCTGTTACATCTTTTGGCTTCTTATCCCAAAGTGCTTCTTGCTGATTTGCCGGCTCTTCATCTTTTCCCACATAAATTGGGAATGGCATGAAATTACTATATTTTTGAACTAACTTCTTAATCTCACTCTCATTAAGATAATCCTCATTATCCTCATTCACGTGCATTGTGATAATAGTTCCTACATTTTTATTCTTCCCAGCCCCGGCAGTGTATTCGGTGTCGCCCTCACATTCCCAATACGTTGGTGTTTCTCCTTCCTTGTATGAAAGCGAATCAATAGTCACTTTACTGGAAATCATAAAGGAGCTGTAAAAACCTAAACCAAACTGCCCGATAATCTTATCTTGTTTGTCTTTGAATTTATCAACAAAATCTTCAGCACCAGAAAAAGCAATCTGATTGATATACTTCTCTATCTCATCAGCTGTCATCCCGATTCCGCGATCGATAATCTTGATTGTCTTCTTCTTCTTATCTACTTCAATATTTATCTTTAAATCTTCAATATTAACATTTGCATCAACCAATTTGCGCTTATTCATCGCATCGACTGCATTTGAGATAAGCTCTCTAAGAAAAATGTCATGCTCTGAATATAACCATTTTTTTATTATGGGAAAAATATTTTCCGTATGAATTGATAAATTTCCTTGTTTTTTATCTGCCATAATTAATTCTCCTTTTTTTCTAAATAATATCTACGGACGCAAATTATGTAAGTGGAAATATTTGTCAAAATGTTTATTAAGCACTCCGAAATAGACTCTGCTTATTTCTTTTTGTTTACCATCACCTTCACTTTAAATCTAATCTTGTTGTTGTTTGCAAGAGATCAATTTGCTTGACACCTAATTTCATAAATAAGTTATTTTGCAATCTTAAAAATAGCTAATTAAGGAATAATACGTAATGATGTTATTAAGCGAAGATATAAGGATATGATACTGCAAAGCTTACAGTATAATGCGATGTTAGACCTTCAGAAAAAAAAAGCATAAAATAAGGAGTTACAATGAAAGTAAAAATTTTTTCAAAATACGAAGGTTACTTTAGCAAATTATCGAAAATGTCGTCACATCTTGAACTAGAGATTAATGCCTGGCTTAAAAGTCATCCAGGAATAAAGATTATCGATATAACACAATCTTCCTGTGGAGGGAGTCTCGAACCGGCAAAACATATTATATCGATTTGGTATGAAACAGAGGTCTAACAAGCGCTTCAACGCGGACGGCTTGATCTCTAGCATGAGGAAAAATGTTGCCAGGGCCCGCCGCCGGTTAAGCGCCGACCGTTGGGACTAGAGAATAATCACAAATGCAATTAATCTTACTGATTCAGCTCATAGTTGAACTCCTCGAACTTCCGAAAAGCGGAATGGGTTTTCAATTTATTGTGGCTGATTTGCGAGCGTTAAACTATAAAGAAGGGAATCAGATAATATATATAGCAAGAAGCATGGTAATTAATAAATTATCTTACTATCGCCAAAGCTTTTGAAATAAAATTAAGAAAAGAGATGAGTTCACTATAAAAACCCTAATCAAGTAAAAAGCCAGTATAGATCAATTTTTTAATAATGCCTTATAATTAATATTTGGGCTTTATTTTTCGTGATCATCCGTGTTTACCCAGTTAAACAGCGACTCCGCCGCTCCTGCTTCGCAGGGGAATTGACGAGAAATAATGGCTTTGATCGAAATCGTTTTTCTACGAAAAGCCGATTCGTAGCCGACTCCCGAGATCGTTTTGCAAGCAAAGCCGACTCGTAGTTAATTCGTGGACAAAGACTTTTTAAAGTGGGCTCAAGAGATCGATACTAAACATATTTTGTATAACAAAAATTTTAAGGCTACTAGGACGCCGCATAGATTGTGATGATGTGTTATTTTCTATCGACAATCTACAATATGCTGTTGTTTATCTAGTATTATGAAACTAAAGTATATCTTTTTAAACTAAAAAAAAAAGGATGGGAAATGATTATCTCTAAGCAGAACCGACCGAAATTAGCAACCGTAAACAAACTTGATAGCGACAAAACTATTTTCTCCTTACCTACCAATTCGATAAAAAAACATGCTCCCCATAATCTTCAAGATTTTGCGAATAAAAAAGTTGAATCCATGCTGGATAATCCAACATTACGAGAAGTTTTTATCGATGCAGGTATTGAGCATATTCATATAAGAACCTACGATTCATTCCCTGAGAATAATTCTGAAATATTAACAAATGATATGATAATAAAGAATAATAAGAATATTCAGAAACTGTTCCGGGAATCTGGGATTATGGATCTGATCAGCGACAATGAGAATTCGCTGGAGAATGGTAATCCATCAATATATATAACTGGAAAGCTCTCTGATATTATTCAAAAAGTTTTAAAGCGAAGCGAAGCTATTATGCCAGCAGCAGCTCTATGGGCAGCAGCAAAATCCCTTTTACGAAGCGAAGAAAATAAAGAAATTGAAACGGTTGGCATTATAGATCTCTCAGCCTCAGGCTATATGGTTATGTGTGTTGATAAAGAAGAACAATTGAAAGATGACCTGCTGATAGTGAATCCACGATGTGGAGCCGGAACTGGAGTTAATTTAAGCAGGATTCTCGAAAAATTAGACATAAATCGGGATGATGTTGACCAGCTGCTAATCGACTACCTGGGTGCTGCCGGAAAAGAAAAACGCGAGCAGATTCCTGTCAGAGCTGACCGATGCGGAGTATTCAGTTCTTCAGCTACAATTTCTGACAAAAACCAGGGAATTCCGCTCGATTATGCGCTGGCAGTAACAATGAAGTCCGAAGTAATGAAGCCATGCAGCAAAATGTCTTATGGAACTGACAAGGTATACCTGACCGGAGGTGTATTCAGATGGCAATACGCTAGAGATTGTGCTGAAGATTTTTTGAAAAAGAACGGAGTAAAAGAGATTATCTTTAATAAAGAACAGTCAATTATGTTGATGGGAATGAAGTATCTGGTACATAGTGTGGGAAAGGATAATTTTCGTAAAAAAAATCCAACACAATTGAAAAAAAAGGATAACTTAATCGAATTACCTTCATTTAAAGCGTTAAAAGAAAAGTATGAAAAGCAAGGGCTATACGAAAGATTACCAGACACAGAAATTGAAGCTGTTTCATCTGAAATATTTATCGACCTGCCGGTAAATGTTGGTCTTGATATTGGATCAACAATGGCGAAAATTGTAATAACCGATGCCAAGACAGGAAAACTGCTGTTTCAAAATTCATACAATAATCACGGCGATACGATAGAAACTATCAAGCATATATTTAGCAAATTGAAATCAAATAATATTGATAAACTAAAGATTCAAAACATTGGGATAACTGGCAGCGGAAGATATCAGGTTCAGAAAGCACTGAAAGCAATCTACCCCCATCTTAAAGACAGAATTTTTGTCTTAGTTGAAAATTATGCCCATGCGAGGGGTTCAATTCAGTATGCGAAAGATCATATTGCAAAGTTAAAAAATAATGGCAATAGTAACGTGAATGAGGATTTTTACTTACTAATTGATATTGGCGGTGAAGATACTAAAATTTCGGTCATTTCCCTTAAAAAAGAGGAATTATTCGACAATGCTATGAACAGTAAATGTTCGGCTGGAACCGGAAGCCTGATGGATACTCTTAAAGCTTTATTTAGTATTGATGAGATAGCTGAGGCTTACGGCAAAGCCTTTGAAGCGCAGAAAGCCTACGGAATCAATGCCACCTGTGCTGTCTTTCTGATGGAAAATGCCAGAAAAATGCAAGCTGATGGTTACAGTAAAGACGAAATACTGGCTTCATGCTGTTTCGCCATTGTGGAGAATATGGCCAGATCCCTGTGGAATCAAGTAGAGTTCCCCCAAAATACCATAGTTCTTCTGCATGGACAAACGATGCTGAGTGAGCCGCTACCGTTAGCAGTTACGCACAGAGCACAAGAATATAAGGATTCGGATATTTTTTGCCTGGTACCTCCTTTTCCCGGACACAGGGCATGTATCGGGCTCATTGAAAGTATCGAGGATAAAAATCTGCCTGAAATCGAAGAACACAGCTATCTGGATGATCTAATTGAACGTAAGTTTAAGAAGGAAATTGTTATATACCGCGGGGCAGCATGCGGAGATAGTAATTCACGGTGCGCCAGAACAAAGCTAAGCTCAGTAGAGGTTGAGGACAAGATTTCATTGATCCTTGGCGGCTGTACAGCCGTTAATGAACTTCAAGCACGGAAGAAAAAAGGGGAACAGATTAAGGTTCCCGCAGCATACCAAGAAATCTGGAAATTTATCGATAGCAATTTGCCAAAATCTGAGGAAGAAAAAAGGCTGGTAATTCCAAGAAGTTTTGCTGTCTCCGAAAAAGCCTTTTTCTTTGCCAAAATATTCCAACAATTTGAGATACCGGTGCACGTCGATAATGTGCAGGAAAGCGATATTTTGGAAGGTCAGCCCTTGTTTACGATCGATACATGCGCACCCAACATCGGTGCGACGGGGCAATTTCTCCGTCTTGCCAGAAAACAACACGGAATTATTTTGGTACCGCAAATAGACTTTTTACCTGTTGAGGGAGAGAGTATCGGCAGAACCTGTACCACCAATCAGGGAGGAATTCTCATTGCCCACCATTTCGCTAAAATGAAATACCCTGAAGCTCGTTTCAAATTGTTTGATATCAGCCTGGATAAAAACGAGCCGCAATATATTGCCGACCAGTTGTACAATGAATTCCAATCTATTTTTGCATATTACGAAGTAAACGTTTCCAAAAGTAAGTTCATCGAAGCTATTACCTATGCTGAAAATGAATATAAAAAATTACAGGCTGAAGTAGCAGAGATTACTGCGGCTTTCATGGAAGAGGCGATTAACAAAAAACTCAATATTTCCATCATCAGTGCCAGAGAGTATATTCTGAATCCCGGAATTTATGACAGTCATATCGGGAAGCTGCTTAAAGATAAAAGCGTAGTTGCCATTCCTACTTATGCGTTTGAGATATATCCGGATAAACAATTCGATTACATCTACTGGAAAAACCCTCATCATCAAATGACTATCGCTCATGCCATCACCAATAAGCGATTTCATCAAATAATCAAACATCCGAAGTTGCAGAAATTAATAAAAAAGATTGAAACCGATAATGCGGAAACATTGATGTCGGTTGTTACAGTTTCAACTTTCCGGTGCGGACCGGACAGCATAACACTGCCTGTATTGGAAGAAATCACCAAAAACGTGCCTTCATTAATAATTCAATCCGATGCCATGATCGCGGAACTGGCACATCTTGAGAATCGCATAAATACTCACTTAAATCAATTAAACAAAAAATTGCATAACAAACTATCTCCCCAAAAAGAAACAAATGTTTCTCTAAAATTTATATCTGAGTTCTCCCTAGATCGTTTAGATAAGAAAACTGATGTGCTTTACTTTCCAACTGACGGTGATAACAGAGCCATAACTGCTGTATTCAAAGCCGCCGGATTTGCCGTAATGGATAATTATGACGACGATTCTTACGATCTGGAAGAAAAAATAAAGACCGGTAGAAAATATGTAGGAGATTCAGTTTGTGCTCCACTGGCAGCCGTATTTTCAGATATGTTACATTCAATAGACGATTATATCAGAAGAAAAGAGGTGGATGATCCTTTGGTCAAGGGGAAAGAAAGAGTAGTGTTATTTATGCATAGTGGTGAC
>DAOWES010000275.1 GCA_030638385.1 Candidatus Cloacimonadota bacterium
AATGGAACTCAAAGATAAACTTTAATGCAATATTTCCCTTAAATTAGAATAAAGCTAGTTTTAAGAATTACTCTCTTTCTTCTTCGTAACTTAGCGGTGAAAGAATGCGACTCACAACTACCCGTGTTTATCACTAATTAGTTTCTTTCTAATAAAATTTATTTATAAAATCCATAACTCTTCTATGCTGAATTAAATGTGAAATTTGCGAAATAAGAAGTCCGGAAATCACGATGATAATCCCTAATATCCTATGTAAGCTAAATGCTTCTTTCAAAAGAAAATAAGACAAAACACAAGTAAACACCGGAATTAAATTCGTAAATATATTTGCATTATTTAGACCAAGCTCACGTACCACAGTTGTCATTAAAATAAATGCTAAAACTGAGCCAAAAAGCGCTAATTTAACAATAGTAATAATAGCTTCAAAATTTGTTTCAATTGTAAGAAATCCATTGAAATCAAAAATTAAAAAAAATGGTAGAAAATATAGCATTCCAAGTATGCTTTGAGTTTTTACAATGGTTACACTTGAATACTTATGGGAGAGATTCTTGAGTAAAAGTCCATAACCCACAGCCGAAAATACTGCAAAAATCATTAATAAAACTCCAAATATTGAATTTGAGCCTTGCGATTCTTCAATTACTATCATCACCACTCCCATAAAGGAGATAAGCAAACCGATGAATCCAAATTTGGTAAGTTGCTCTTTTAAAAAAAGGAAAGCAAAAAATGGTGCGACTAATGGAATGGTTGAGATAATAATTGATCCCAATGAAGCACTTACAAATTTTAGCCCAAAACTTTCTCCCAAAAAATAACAAAATGGTTCAAAGAAAGAGAGCAGTAAAAACCATTTCCAATCAGCTTTATCAATTTTCTCATTCCGTTTAGAGATTAAGACAAAAACAGAGAGTAAAATCGAAGCAATTACCAATCTAAAAAAGGTTACTGTAAACGGTTGATAATATTTAAATACTACCTTAAACCAAACAAAAGTTGAACCCCAACATAGCATTGCCAAGATTGCATATAAATATATTATAATTCTATTATTTTTCATTTTCATACCTCATATTTCTCTAAATTTCAGCATACCCGAGTTGTCAATTTGTTCACATGACACATTTCATATAAGATCATGAATATCATATTTTCCAAAAGATTATTCAGATAAGGATTAATCTGCAAAAAAAATACCTTGTCAGTGTCTGCAAAGTAAAAAATCATATTTTAGGAAAGGAGAAGTTTCATGCAAAAGCTAAATTATTACTCCCTTACTAGGAAAGGATATAAATCTGACAAAAATGAAGATCATATCTCTGTGCCTAGCAAAAAATTCAAACCGGAAATGATGGAAAAAAAAGGCTATTTCTTTGTTTTGTGTGATGGACTTGGCGGTCATTCTGCCGGTGAAATTGCCTCAAAAATCTGTGGTCGTACTCTTTTTGGAAAATATTACGATGATAAAATTCATGAAAATAAATCGCTCTGGCTTATCAATGCAATCAATACAGTAAATATCATCATCAGAGGTATTGCGAAAGATTTTCCTGAATATGAGGGAATGGGTACGACCTTAGTAAGTTTACTCATTTCTGAAAATATAGCTTATATTAATAATGTTGGAGATAGTAGATTATACTTATATGCTCATAAAAAATTTGAGCAGATTACCGAAGATCAATCTCCTGCTTGGGATGATTATATGAATGGCTATCTTACCAAAGATGATTTAATTAAGTGTAAATATAAGAACATCATTTCAGAAGCAATCGGCTTACTCGATGAGCCTACTATAAATTCATATCGTTTGGAATTACCGGAAAAATATTTTTTCATGCTTTGCTCTGATGGCATTACCGATGAATGTTTGGATGATGAGCTAAAGCAAATTATTGATTCTTGCTCAAGCTTACAAGAATGCTCAATGCAATTATACAATCTAGCTATCGAAAAAGGTTCAATTGATGATATTTCAATAATTTTAGTATCAAATTACATTGAATAAAAAAAGAGGGTGGTGAAGTTAATTTAAAGAAATTGTTCCACTATTTCAGCAAGGCTTACGCCGGATTCTACAAAAGCACCTTCATCAGACAATAAAATCAGATTTATATTTTGATCATTTTTTTTATCTTGTTTGATTATCTTTTCTATCTCTGCCTTTGATATTTCCACTCTCAAATCTTGTAATTTATTTGGAAACGAGAAGTTATCTAATATTTCATTAATTCTCTCAAATCCCATATTACTAAGTGTATTTCTTTTCACACTAAGCTTTGCAGCCATCCGAATTCCCAAAGCCACGGCAATACCATGTTTGATATTATATTGAGTTGCCGATTCAATTACATGTGCAAAAGTATGACCTAGATTTAATAATCTTCTCTCTTTTTTATCATAAAGATCTTGCTGACAAAGTTTCATTTTAAAATCGATAGATCTGGAAATTATATCTTTGATATCTATCTTTTCTCTTAGTAACTCATCGTAAAAATCAGTTGTTTCTATCAAGGCACATTTGATAACTTCAGCCAACCCGGACATATATTCTTCCAATCCTAAAGTCTGCAGAAACAGTGGGAAAATTATAATTTTTTCGGCAGGATAAAAACTTCCTATGTTGTTTTTAATCATTTCAAAATTGACTGCTGTTTTTCCGCCAATACTGGCATCTACCATTCCCAGCAAAGTAGTTGGAACCAAATTCAATCGACATCCACGCTTGTAGGTGGAAGCCGCATATGCTGAGATATCAGTAGTTATTCCACCTCCGATAACTACTACTACTGTAGAACGCTTCACATTATTGTTTAAGAAAAAGTTATATATTTTATGTAGATGCTCCAAGTTTTTATTAGCCTCAGTAGCATTAAAAAGAAAAACCGGTTTATTCATTAACACATCTTCCAACAGTTGCTTATGCAAATTTGCAACATTCATATCCACGATAAAAACAACATCATCAGAAGCAGTTAAACCAAGTTCAAATGATTCCAAGAAAGAGATCTCGATTCTCATATTTGCTAATTTATAAATCATTTTTTCACCACTAACTCTTTTAGTTTGCTAAGCACTCCAATCTTTTCAAAATACAATCCAAACGCTACAAAGAAAATTGAAACAATAACAAGTTTCACAAATAAAACAGATATCTTGAATTCTGCAAAATAATTGTAGTAAGAAAATACAGCAGAAAGCGCTAA
>DAOWES010000229.1 GCA_030638385.1 Candidatus Cloacimonadota bacterium
AAATCAAAAATACAGATTAACTGAAAAAGGGATTAAAATAAAAAAAATGGTGAACTTAAAGCAATGATGAACTTAAGGTAATGGTGAATTGTGAAATATAAATTGTGAATGAGGTAAGGAACGATGAGAGAGAATATCATAAAAGATAAAAGTTTTACTTTTGCTTTGAGAATTGTAAAAACGTATAAATTTCTTTGCGAAGAGAAGAAAGAATTTGTTCTTAGTAAACAATTGTTGAGAAGTGGAACATCGGTTGGAGCAATGGTTCGGGAAGCTGAACACGCAGAAAGCAAAGCGGATTTTATTCACAAAATGGCAATAGCCCAAAAAGAAGCCAACGAAACAGATTATTGGATAGAACTTTTATACCAATCAGAATATCTAAGTGAAAAATCTTACCTCTCAATTCATGATGATATAACTGAAATCAATAAAATTATAGCTTCAATCATAATTTCATCAAAAGGAATAAACCATGCTAAGAGATAACTCACCATTCACAATTAATAATTAATAATATAGGATTTGAAGGGAAATAATGAAAAATATATTTTGGATTGCCGGTGAAAAATCGGGAGATTTACATGCCGGTGAAGTGATGCGAGAGTTAAATGCCAAATCTGCTGAATTGAATCATGTTGGAATTGGTGGAGAGAAAATGGAAGAGCAAGGCTTGCAGCCGATCTTTGATTTTCAGCGATTTGCAGTGATGGGTTTTGTGGAAGTTATCAAACATCTGAAGTTTTTTAGCAAAGTGGAAAAAAAGATTAAACAGATGCTAAGAGAGAACCCGCCGGATTTGGTTGTGTTGGTTGATTATCCCGGTTTGAATATGCGCATTGCCAAATATGCCAAAGAGCTTGGGATTAAGGTTCTTTATTTTATTTGTCCCCAATTTTGGGCTTGGAAAAAAAAGCGAATTTTCAAATTAAAAGAGTATACTGATCATATTTGTTATATTTTGCCATTTGAAGGAGAGTATTTCCGGAAGCATAATATTGCGGCCACTTATGTGGGGCATCCAATTGCCGAAGAGATTAAATTGAAAATTTCCAAAGAGGAATTTGCGCATAAATATAACTTAGATTTGAATAAGAGATGGATTGGATTTTTCCCGGGTAGTCGTAATAGTGAAATCGAACGAATTTTACCTGAATATGTTAGGGCTATTCAAAAATTCCCCAAAGCAGATTATCAATTTCTTATCTCCCGGGCATCTTCGGTAAATCCGGAAATATTCCAAAAGTGTTTAGGAAAAATACCAGCTCAAACATATATTATCAATGCAGATAATTATGAGATGATGAAATATTGCAATTGTCTTTCGGTTACTTCCGGAACTGCCACTTTGGAGACTGCTTATTTGGAAACTCCTTTTATCATAGTATATAAAACTGCCCCGATTTCCTATTTTATTGGAAAAAATCTGGTTAATATCACCCGGATTGGACTTCCAAATATTATCCTTGATGAAGATCTGCTGCCAGAGCTAATTCAGGATGATGTTTCCGCCCAAAATATCATGGAAAATATGGAGAAATTATTAAAAAATAAAAACTTATTTGACGGCACAAAAGCAAAATTAAAAAAGATTCACAAAGTATTGGGAAAAAGTTCCGCTTCCAAGAAAACAGCGGAGATTATTTTTGATTTAATTGGAGATTAGATGGGAAAGAAAAAGAGAGATAATGTTTTCGAGATAATGATGATGTTTATCGAAAAGTATTTAGCGGCCGGCTTGGTATTGCTACTTGGTAAAACTTGGCAATATAACCTTCGTAGTCAACGCCCGGCGAACAATGTTATCTATGTTTTTTGGCATCGTAATATGCTACCTCTTTTATATTTGCAAAAATTTTCCAAACTAATAATTCTCATTTCCTCTTCCAAAGATGGAGAATTAATTGCCGGGCCTGCCAAAGCTTTGGGATATCAAACTGCCAGAGGTTCATCAACTCGTGGTGGAAGCTCTGCTTTGAAGGAGCTGATTAAACGGGCAAAGAAAAATTCTATTGCCATTACTCCGGATGGGCCAAAAGGGCCAAACCAAAAAATTAAGGATGGAGTTATTTATTTGGCGCTATTATCAAAACAACCGATTGTGCCGGTTGCTGTTGATATCAAAAATGAAAAAGTGTTTAATTCTTGGGATAAATTCAGATTTCCCAAATTATTTAGTCCTGTAAATGTTGTATATGGTGATCCTATTTATGTGAATTCCAAAGAGGAAGTGGATGCAAAAATATTGGAGCTTCAAGCAGCGATGGATAATTTGACCGAAGAAAATATAATCAGATAAGCATAATATTGCAGTTTATCTAAGAAAAAAATAAAATATTTAGAAAAAAAATAAAGTATAGTGAGGTAATAATGAAATTATCAAAAAGAGCTAATGAGATTCAAGAATCACCCATTAGAAAATTAATGCCATTTGCAAATGCAGCAAAAGCGCAAGGTGTTCACATCTATCATTTGAATATTGGACAACCCGATATTGAAACTCCACAAGAGATGCGTGATGTGTATAGAACTTTTGAAGATAAGGTTTTGGCGTATGGCCCTTCACAAGGATTGGATCTATACCGATCAAATTTGGTGAGATATTATAAAAAACACAATATTGCCTTAACCACAGATGATATCATCGTTACTACCGCCGGCTCAGAAGCACTTGTGTTTGCGTTGCTGGTTACTTGTAATCCCGGTGATGAAGTAATTGTTCCGGAACCTTTTTATGCAAATTACAACGGTTTTGCTACAATGACAGGTGTGAAAATTGTTCCACTTACAACTTACGCAGAAAATGGATTTAGCCTTCCCGGAAATGAAAAGATTGAAGCCTTGATTACCGATAAAACTGCCGCAATTATGATGTGCAATCCGGGAAATCCAACAGGAGCTGTATATCCCAAAAGTGAAATTGCGAGAATTGCTAATATTGCTAAGAAAAATAATCTTTATGTAATTTCTGACGAAGTATATCGAGAATTTGTGTATGATGGGCATGCGCATACAAGTATTTTGGATATTGAAGGAATGGATGAGTTAGGCCTAATGGTAGATAGTATCTCAAAGCGTTACAGTGCTTGTGGAGCTCGTATCGGTTGCCTTATTTCACGCAACAAAGATTTAATGGCTTCAGTACTTAAATTTGCTCAAGCACGTTTATGCCCTCCAACTATCGATCAGTTGGCAGCCAATGCTTGTATCGATATTGAAGAGGAATATTTTACTAATATTATTTCGGAATATGATAATCGTAGAAATTTTGTGTACGAAGAATTGCAAAAAATTGATGATATAATCTGTCTCAAACCAACCGGAGCTTTCTATATAATTGCTAAACTGCCAATTTCCGATGCAGATCATTTTGCAAAATGGATGCTTACAGATTTTAGAATTGATGATGAAACTTTAATGTTTGCACCTGCGGCAGGATTTTATGCCTCTGAAGGTCTTGGCAAGAACGAAGTTCGCTTAGCTTATATTCTCAATAAAGATAAATTAAGAAAAGCAATGAACATCTTCCAAAAAGGTTTAGAAAAATATATCGAAATATTTGAAAAGTAGATATTATTTATGCATTATTTAGGCCATGATCGTAATTGATCAGGGCCGTTTTTTTTTTGGAGATGAACATGGCTTATCGCAGATGGGGAGAGATTAAACTTTAATTTAGCAGTTCCTGGCCCGCTTTTACCCGTTCACAACCCGGGCCACTGATACTGCTACGACCACCTGATTGGGGAATAACGGTTATCTGAGTGCTGATACGCTCTTTAAGGGCGGGGACGTGTGAGATCACCCCGATCATTTTGCCATCTTGCTGAAGGCCGGCAAGTGTCTCCAGCGCAGTCTCCAAGGCGTCTTCATCAAGAGTACCAAAACCTTCATCGAGAAAGAGAGAATCAACCCGTACATTGCGGCTGGCCATGTGTGACAATCCAAGAGCCAGAGAGAGACTTACAATGAAACTCTCGCCACCTGATAAATTCTTTGTAGAGCGAATTTCGCCTGCCTGGTAATTATCAATAACATTCAATTCCAGCGGTTGTAGGGCATCGCGAATAAGCAGATAGCGGTCTGTCATCTTCCGAAGCTGACGATTGGCATGGCCCACCATCATTTCGAAAGTCAAACCCTGGGCAAAGTTTCGATACTTCTTTCCATCAGCAGAACCGATAAGGTCATGTAGCAAATCCCAACGCACGCATTCTTTTTTCTGTGCTTCGATTAACAATTGTTTCTGTTGATGTTTAGCTTTTGCATTGGTATTGTCCGCAAGCTTCTGTTTAATAGCTCCAATTTCCTCACTAAAGATTTTAAGCGATTCTTGGGTTACAGCCTGTTCATTTTTCAGATTATCCAGTGGTAATTCAGTAATTTTTTTACCTATTTCCTGTGATAAACGGGTTTGTCGGTCTTTTTGGCGCGCCGTAATGTCAGCTTGTTTGTCATCGAGGTTTTTGGCTGTAAGACTCAATTTGTTTCTTTCATTGAAGGAGAGTTGGTAGGAAATAAATGTTGGTTCATTTTCAAAGCCGGCTTTTCTACAGCTCGCTATAAAAGACGATTCAAGCTGATTCAGCTCGGGCTTTCTCTTATCCGTATTTTCCTTTAATGTGGAAATGCGAGTATTCAAGTCGTTCAATTGCTGTTTAATTTGATCGCGCCTATCTCTTGCCTTCTGCTCGGATTTTTCAGCTTTAATAACCAAGTTTTCCCATCGAGCTTCTTCTTTATCCGGATTTTTCTGACTATACAACTCTTCACGCTCAGTTGTTAATTTTTCGAGATCATTTTTATGGGAGTCCTGAACAGTTTCTTTTTCTTTCAGGGATTCTTTGTGGGTTTGAATAATAGCATCAAGACTTTTTATTTCAGCTGCCAGCTCACTGTCCTTCTTTTCGATTTCAGCTTTCTGGCTTTGACAGTCCTGCCATTTTTTCAATTTACCCTCAAGAGCTTCAGGGATGGAATCAAGGTTAGTATCCGGGATCTCTTTTACTCCAAATGGTTCCAGAAATGGTTCTAGCTTTGCGATGACAGATTTTTTCAATTCAGAGTATTTTTCCGATGCCGACTGTAATTCTTTTTGGGAGCGTTGGAGATTAGCCTGTGATTCATCTTTTTTATGGGTTACCTGAATGAGCTGCTTTTCAGCTTCAGTTAATATCGTATCTGCTGTTTTTTCTTTAGATTCATGTTTCTTCAGCTCATTTTCCAACAGTTCTGCTTTTTGGATCAGAGAGGATAATTTATTGATTTTTTTCTCGGTTTCATCAATTTCCGGAATGTTACCTTCTGCAAAGGGGTGGTGCAGAGATCCGCATAACGGGCATGGCTTGCCATCTTCCAATTTTACTCGTTCATCTTCAAGGCTTGCGATCTTCCTAAGGTAGGCCATCTCACGCAAAAGGCTTTCATGTTCAGCCCGGTACTCCCGGAGTAGATGATCCCCCAAAAGCACTGTAATCGCTTCTTTTGTTTGTGACACTAATTTTTGGGATGCATTATGCTTTGTTTTGAGAGTCTCGCATAATGCTTGTTGTGTCTCAAATTGGGTGGCATCTGATTTTGTTTGCTTTCTAAATCCTGAAAGTTGATGGTTTATTGTTGAAACATTGTCCGTTACTATCTTCAGATTTTTGATCTGCTCATTGATGCCTGTCAGCTCGGTTACCAGTGCCGCATCATGGGCGTTGGCAGAAAGATATTCTTCTATCCTGAATAGTTCTTTGCCTGTGGTTTCCTGATTAGATTTAGCCTTTTGCCGTAGATTTTCTTTTTCTAAAAGCTGTGTTTTAAGCTTCCGGCAATCTGACTTAGCGGTTAGCAAAGCAGATTGTTTTTCTGTAATACGAAGGTCAAGCATCCGGACTTTTTTAATTAACTCT
>DAOWES010000078.1 GCA_030638385.1 Candidatus Cloacimonadota bacterium
ATATAAAGAATCTACCATTGCGCCGAAATATTGATCACTATCTAAAACTTCACCATACAATATCGTATAGTAGAGATTAATATTAGCACCAAGCCAAATGGGCATTTCATTTAGATATTGCCCAAGTTTTGAAGTTTTAAGATAATTCTCAAATTCAGAGTTGATCATTCCAATATTCAGTGGTTCCGGATATGCATATTTCAATGAGCTTTTGATAAATGAAAAAGCCTTACTATTCTCCCCGGAATGTACTACATAATCTTTATTAGCTTCATTACCATAAAAAACAATTTTAGTGTACTGCTTATCCAAAAGTTCCATATCTGCATGAATAATTGTTTGAAGCGAGAAATCCCAATTATCATATCCATAACCAAAAATTTCTGCTTTTAAATTTAGCATCACATCTAAATCTTTTGCAGTGAGAATAGCTTTGTCTTTATCTGACATCAGGCTACCATCTTCATATTTCGTAGTATCAAAGATTTTCAGATTTTCTAATGATAAAATTGAATTGGAGAGCTCTGTTTCCAAGTTAAATCCCGGAATGCGAAATTCCACCTGATTCCGATTTGCTAATGTTGCCGGATTATTGCCAAAGAAATTAAATTCAGCAGATAAAGAAATAAAGCTAATTAATAAAATTGATAGAATTAATATTTTTTTCATGAAAATCTCCCTTACTCATTACCATCAGCAAGATCATTGCTAATTTTTATTTCGATCTCCATCAACCCAATCATCTCCAGTCCACCTGAAATCGGAGTATTCTCTTCACTGCTAATGCGTAATTTTGTAATTACATAAATCGAATCGGCTAGCATTAGCTGTAAATCTGATTGCTTAAGCTGAACCTCTATTTGTTTCATTTCGGTATCTGTGGTTTCTTCTAATGGCGGGATTTTAATAATTGTATATTGAGTCGAATCAGCATTTATAAGATTTGCAAAGTTTTCTGCTTTCGAGTTTGAAATAAGAAGGTCAATTCCTGCTGAAAATCCAATTGTATTTTGATAATCGAAAGTGATTTTACCATTTATAAAGGAATCTATTTGTTCTTGTTCAATATTAGACGTTTCCACAGCTTGGATGTCCGGGTCTCCATTTTCATTTCTGGGAATTAACCAACAATCGGCAGTAATATCCAAAAGAGCCTCAATAGTTATTTCAGAATTTATTGTATCACCTTCATGATAAATAAAGGTTTGCTCCTCATCGCCAATAATCGGTTCGATAATATAAACAATTCTATTTGGTAAAATTGATACTAGCTCATTAACATTATATTTTTCAGATGAAAGTGTAATCGAAGATGATCCGGCTGGAATATCTAGCGTTGGTGGCACATTTGTAGAATCAACCAATGACACTGATTCATCATCTTTGTTATAAACAATAACTTGCAAAGTCATTGAAGTTGGCATAGGCGTATCAATTTTCAAACGAATTTCACTGTGTCCGGAAATTGAAAAGTCTCCTTCGATATAAGGATAATTAGTATCAATAATTTCTTCATTTTCTATTGGGTCTTGCTCAGCAGGCATTAGAATTCCTTCAATAAACGCAAACTCTAATTCATTTATGACTGAAATAACGTTAAAATAATCAGTTGAATTGATATCTCGATATTCCTCATCAGTATCAGTGGTAAATCCTTCAATATCAACATGAAGAATTTTCAATGCTGTTGTACCATCACCCAAAGTTGCTCCATCTAGATCAATAATCTCAGTATAATTACTAATTTGACCAGCACCGCCACTTTTGGGGATGATTATCTCTCTTGTAAAAGAGTTCTCCTCTCCTGCAAGAAACAATTTTTCAATTGATATCGTTGCTTCAATATCCAGATCGATAGTATTTTCAAAATTCAATTTAACGTCATAATCACCCGATGCTACAATTGCAGTGTTGATAATAATATCTTCATCAAGTTCAATATCGATAGATTCGGTAATATCCTGGGTAGGGATTTGTGCTAATGCATAATCAGCAATTACATCTATAAGCTCAACTTCTATTTCAAGAACAGCAGCTGTTACTATATTTGCCTCAAAACCATCAGTTCCTCTTGAACCTCCTGATACTTCTATTACTATTTTATTATAAATAGTTTCACCATTAAGATCAATATTCTCTATTATAGTCGCAGATGCTAAAGGGGGTATATCCTCAGAAAAAGTTTTTGTAAGAACTACATTACCATTAGAATCTAAGATTTGTATTATTAAAGGTTCGTCACTTTCACTAGTTCCAAACCAAATCGCCGTATTATTTGTAACTGAGATTTTTGCTTGTCCCGATAAACAAGTTATTTCCTTAAACTTTCCGAAAGGGGTAATCTCATCTTCTATTACTA
>DAOWES010000122.1 GCA_030638385.1 Candidatus Cloacimonadota bacterium
GAAATAATTTTTAAGAAAAAAACTGCTGTAATTTTAGAGGGAGTTACTTTTTTACCCGGAAAGAGCACGTTAACTTCAATGGCCAAGGTAGTACTGGGAAAAGTTGCCAAAACAATGTTGGCAGATCCCATAATGAATTTAGAGATTAGTGGGCATACAGATAATATCGGATCAAGAAAATCGAATCAACAGCTTTCATTATTACGAGTAAAGGCTGTGAAACAATATTTGACGGATTTGGGTGTTGCCAAAGATAGATTAAAAGCAATTGGTTTAGGTCCGGATTATCCGATCGATACAAATGAAACAGAAATTGGTAGAGCAAAGAATAGACGAATAGAATTTTATAGAACTAGGTAGGGCAGAATATGGAATCAAATAGAAATGATCAATATGAACAAATTTTAAATAAATTGTCAGCAGAAGTTGATTCTTTGAACTCTAAACAGAGTGAAGAAGCTAAGATGTCAAAAACTGTTGGGAATAGTCCGGCTATACGACGAGTTTTAGATCAGATTTATATGGTTGCTCCAACTTCGATGACAGTTATTTTACAAGGTGAAAGCGGAACCGGGAAAGAGCTTTTTTCATCATTGATTCATCAGAGAAGCACACGAAGCAAAAATGAGTATCTTGCTTTAGATTGTGGAGCAATTCCGGATTCATTGATCGAAAGTGAATTATTTGGCTATGAGAAAGGGGCATTTACAGGAGCAATTTCAAGAAAACAGGGTGTGTTTGAAAGAGCTAATGGAGGAACTCTACTTTTAGATGAAATAACAAACTTAAACCAAAGTGCTCAAACAAAATTATTAAGAGTATTGCAGGAGCGTAAATTTACCAGAATTAGTGGGACAAAATCAATTTCATTCGATGTGAGAATTATTGCGGCATCCAATATAAAAATTTCTGAAGCTGTGAAGAAAGGAGCTTTTCGTTTAGATCTTTATCATCGCTTAAACGAATTTCAGGTAGATCTTCCCTTGTTATGTGAAAGGCTAGATGATATTCCCGTATTAGCAAAATATTATTTACTACAAACCAATATTGAACTAAATAAGCAAATCTCTTCTTTTACTCTACCGGCAATGAAAAAGCTTATCAGTTATCGTTGGCCTGGAAATGTTAGGGAATTACGAAATATTGTGCGAAGGGCTGTATTGTTTTGTTCAGGAGATGTAATCGATTTGGAACATATAATTCTCAATGAGATACTTGAAAATATTGATCAAACCTATATTGAACAAATAGAATCCGGCAAAGGTTTAAAGGAAATTATTTCCGATGTTTCCAAGAGAATTGAGAGAAATCTGATAAACTATGCTTTGGAAAAGACAAAGGGAAATAAAAGCAAGGCAGCAAACTTTTTACAGATCGAACGAATGACTTTGTATAGCAAACTAAAGGAGATGCACGCATCCTCCGAAAATTTTTCAAAAAAATGACGCATACAGCTGATTACTATTATTAGCTCACTTTTGAAAATCGATATTTTTAACAAATTTTGTTATATTAGGCTAAGGTAAATAACTCTACCAACAATTGATTATTGACAAAAAAAGGCCTTTTTTTTTCTCTGAAAACAAAAAAATATAAAAGGTCGTATATTGTGAAGCAAGGAAAGCAAAAAAAATATAATAAACGAATTTCTTTTAGAGAATCAAGGTTAGCATTTATCATATAGAAAGATAGATGCTTTTTTTATGTATAAATCCTAGCAAAATAATAATGAAAGGAGTTATTTTATGATAAATGAACTTCAAATTTTAGTTGAAATGCAAAAAATTGATGATGTTATCGGTGAAAAAATTAGTCTTACCAAAGCACTACCCAAAAAACTTAACGATATGATAGAAGGTGTAAACGTAGCTAATGAAAAAGTGAAAATGATTGCCGAAGAATTAAGTGAAAACAAAAAAACTCAGAAGCTTAAAGAACTTGAAATCAAAAGTAATATTGAACAAATGGGAAAATATAAAAACCAGTTATTAAATGTTCAAACCAACAAGGAATATAAAGCTCTGAATAGTGAAGTTAGCCATCTTGAAAATGTAAATTCATCCATCGATGATGAACTTTTACTTTTAATGGAAAATGAAACAAAATTAAAAGAACAATCACAAGCAGAGCAGAAGATTCAAGAAGCAGCTCAGAAAGAACTTAAGGAAAATGAAGACAAATTGAATGAAGAAATTGAGGTAGTGACAGCAGAGATTACAGAGCTTCGCAGCAAAAGAAATTCAATGGCCAAAACTCTTCCCACAAATATCATTAAACGTTATGCTGCTTTAATAAAGAACAAAAACAGAAAAGCTGTTGTTTTCAATGTTGGAAACACTTGTGGCGGATGTGGCTATAGCTTACGTCCTCAATTATTAATAGAATTAAAAAAAGCAACTCGAATTATTAACTGCGAAAACTGCGGGCGCATGCTTGTTTATAACGAGTTAAAATAGATTTATCAATCATTGTCAGAGAAGATTAAATGTCTGCTTGCATTTTTAGGAATGTGAGAGGAAAGTCCGAACACCACAGAGCAGGATACTTCTTAACGGGAAGTTACGGTAACGTAAAGCTAGCTCCACAGAAACAAACCGTCCCGAATTTAACTTCGGGATAAGGGTGAAATGGTAGTGTAAGAGACTACCAGATTCCGGTGTGAATCGGGATGCTCGGAAAGCCTTATCCGGTGCAATGCCAAATAGGGAAGTGCGAATCTGCTCGATTTATATCACTTCTGGGTAGGCAGCTTGAATCAGGTCGTATATCGACTTTCATTTTGAAAATAGCAATATCTGATCCAGATAAATAGACATTAAAATTGCTTATTAGGCGATTTACAGAATTCGGCTTATTATCTTCTTTGACAATTTTTTATCGTTTTCACATAAGTAGTTGCTTAAAAAATATTAACATAAGAATACTTAAAACAGTAAAGAGGGATAAGGATGAATTCATGCAAAAAAGATGGGAAATAGTATCAGAATTAAACGTAGCGGAAAAAGCGTTAAAAGAGCATATTGTTTCCGAAATAAAATGCCCCGACATGATCGCAGAAATGTTATTAAGGAAAAACCTAACCAATATTGATGAGATCAACAAATACTTTAATCCGAGCCTAGAAGACATTAACGATCCCTTTATCTTTGCTGATATGCAAAAAGCTGTTGAGAGAATTGTCAAAGCTATCGATAATAAAGAATTTATTACAGTTTTTGGAGATTATGACGTAGATGGAACCACTTCTACTGCCTTGCTTTATCTTGGGTTAAGTAAAATTGGTGCAATAGTAGATTTCTATATCCCACATCGCATGATAGATGGCTATGGACTTTCAGCAGCAAGTATTGACCAAATAAAAGCTTCCGACACTTCACTCATAATTAGCGTTGACTGTGGAATTAGTGCTATCGACGAGATTGATTATATCAACAGTTTAGGCATGGATATTATCGTAACCGATCATCATAATCCCAAATCAGAACTCCCCAATGCGCTAGCCCTAATTAATGCTAAAATAGAAAGTTGTAACTATCCATACAAGGAACTTGCCGGAGTCGGTGTCGCCTATAAATTACTCATTGCTGTTTACAAACATCTAGGTTTTGATTCAACGGAAATGATAAACAAATATATCGATTTGGTTGCTTTGGGTACTATTGCCGACATCGTACCATTAACCGGGGAAAATAGAATTTTTGCCAGTATTGGTTTAGAACATTTGGCTAAAAAAAACAACATCGGCCTAAATTCATTAATTAATATTGCC
>DAOWES010000211.1 GCA_030638385.1 Candidatus Cloacimonadota bacterium
TAATGTTTTTTACAATAATGGGGATACTAATCTTGAGAATGATTCAAAAACTTTGGCACTTGATTTGCGTTTCTTAAACTCTTCTAATATAATTTCATAACTATTATTTATATCATCCATAAAATAATTTTCTAAGATTTTAAAATAAGCTGAATCATAGATAATTGAATTTATCTCAAAATTTTGTTTAAAACTTCTGATATCCATATTAGCAGAGCCAATTGAAACAAAGAGATTATCAACCAAAATTACTTTGGCGTGAATAAATCCGGCATTGTATTGATAAATTCTCACGCCGGCTTCAAGCAATTCTTCATAATAAGACCGTGTCCCATAAAATACAATTTTATGATCTGGTCTTCCGGGAAGTATTATGCGAACATCCAATCCGCTTAAGGCAGCTGTTTTTAACGCTATAAGCAAACTTTCATTAAGCACTAAATAAGGCGAAGTGATATAGATTTTTTCTTTGGCTCCGGCAATTGCCGAAAAATAGGCCTGCATAATATTTTCCCAACTGGAATCAGGCCCGGAAGCGACAATCTGCATCGGTAATAAATTTGATATATTATGTTTTGGGAAATAACATTCTAGCTTAAGTTTCTCTTTTGTTAAAAATTTCCAATCAACCAAAAATGATTTCTGCAAAGAGTAAACAACGTCACCTTCAAGCTTAACGTGAGTATCACGCCAATGACCAAAATATTTATCTTCCCCCATATATTTATCGGCAATATTCACCCCCCCAAGAAATCCCACAACTCCATCAATTATAATAATTTTGCGATGATTTCTATAATTCAATTTACTAGAAAAAACGGGAAGTGTTACAGGTAGGAAGGGAATTGTTTGAACCCCACAATCTGCTAAAGGTTGCAGAAAAGATTTTTGTAATCTCCAACAACCAACAGCATCATAGATTAATCTAACTTCAACACCTTGTTTTGCTTTCTCGATGAAAATTTTCTGTAAAATGCGCCCGGTTTGATCATCATTAATAGAAAAATATTCCATATGAATATGATGCTTTGCTTTTGCTAGATGTTCAAAAATTGCTTCATTTGTAGCTTTCCCACTAAAATATGTATTGATGCGATTATTCAAAGTGAGATGAGCATTATTGTTATTATATAACATTTTGACAATTCGAGATTCTCGCAACTTATCCATTTTTATTTTTTCATCATTACTAAGTTCTTGTTGAAAAACAAATGGAGCAATTCGTTTTAAACGTCGCACATCCAAAATTGCTTTATTGCGGAACATTTTACGTTTGCGATGATTTATGCCAAAAAGTATGTATAAAATAAAGCCAACAATCGGTAAAAATACCAGTATTTGTAGCCAGGCGATAGTGATGATGGGATCGTTATTATCACGTATAATTGTATAAATTACAGAAATAATCGTAAGTACAAAGATAACATTGATTGCAATAGAAATATTATACCAGATTTTGTTTTGAATCATCTCCGATTCTAATGAAATACGATAATACCCTATTGCTAGAGCTATTAGCAGAAGTATCAATATTACGATTATTGCTCTTTTCATAATTTCCCCATAAATCGACTTAATATTTCTAACATTATTAATATTAATTAATTGTTCGCATAACTAGGAAAAAAGAAATTTATTGTAAAGAGAATTTTGTTATAATTATTTAGTCTTAAAAATAAAACAAGCGCAGTTATACAAAGCAACTGCGCTTGATTCATATCATCTTTATATAAAGGTTATTCAAATATTGCTTCAACGAAAGAATTAATATCAAAATCTCTTAAATCTTCTTGTTGCTCGCCCACGCCAATCAATTTAACAGGGATTTTCATTTGATGCTTTATACCAATAACAATGCCACCCTTAGCTGTTCCATCTAACTTGGTAAGCACCAAACCTGAAAGTTTTGCTGCCTCATCAAATAATTTGGCTTGTGTAATTGCATTTTGACCTGTAGTTGCATCCACAACCATCAAGGTTTCATGTGGTCCATCCGGAACAATTTTTTTAATCGTTCTAATGATTTTACCAAGTTCCTTCATCAAGTTCACTTTTGTGTGTTGACGTCCCGCTGTATCGATAAGCACCACATCATATTTCTCTTTCACGGCACGCATCACTCCGTCATAGATTACAGAAGAGGGATCAGCACCATGATGATACTTCATAATATCTGCATTGGCACGTTCCGCCCAAATAGCGAGCTGTTCGATAGCGGCAGCACGAAAAGTATCGCCGGCAATGAGTAAAACTTTTTTACCTTCATTAGAAAAACGTTTTGCCAATTTCCCGATCGTAGTTGTTTTTCCCACGCCATTCACACCGGCAAATAGAAAGATAAACGGAGAAGCGCTATTAATCTGAAAATGTTCGGTAGTATGACCATAATCTTTTAACAATAATTCCCGGATTATTTTTTCCAAATTTGCTTGAATAGATTTCACATCAGCGATTTGCTCCGTGCGAATTTCACTTCTAAGCTTATCGATAATATCAATACTTGTTTCCACGCCCACATCTGCCTTTATCAGCATTTCTTCCAAGTCTTCCATCAATTCTTCATTAACTTTACCGCGTAATTTAACAATTTCGGCAATTTTACCTAATATTCCAAGTTTAGTTTTAGATAATTTTAATTTCAGATCTGTTGGTTTATTATTTTTTTTCTTCTTTTTTAAGATAATTAAAGTTACTACAAATATCAGCAATAACGCTACTGCAGCGATAATGTATATTAATGTATTATTCATAATGTACTCCTAAGTGTAATAAAAAAAAAGGCAGACCCAAAAATGTCTGCCTTAAAAATATAATATTTCTAAACTTAACTAACTAGCTACTACTGCCAATTCTTTGTTAAAGTGACTAGAGATACGTGATTTTCTTCTAGCTGCTGTACGTGGATGAATAACTCTTTTTTTAGCTGCTTTATCTAATTTAGAATAAACTTCATCTAATAATTTTTTCTTTTCATCTATTGCCATATCGCTACGCATTTTCTTTTCAAGAGTCCTGATAGTCATCTTTACGTAGTGATTTCTTGCTGAGCGTTTAACTTCTTGTCTAAGTCTTTTTTCACATGATTTGTGATTAGGCATTGAATCCTCCATTTTTAATTTTTATTTTTATTATTTTTTATATAATTTTCGATGACAGAAAAAGTTAGCAACTATTCCTGTCAAAATATTTTTTCAAAACACGACAAAAAAAAGATATAACCTGTTCTATTTTAGACACTTATTTAGTTTCTAAATCGGAAATTGAATTTAAATTCTATAAAATCTTAGCAAGCAAGATTTATTAAGCTGATAAAAATTTTAGCTATTTTAATGATGATGAACTCGTAAAAAAGAGAATTTTGTCATCCTGAGCGGAGACGAAGGATGCTTTAACTCCTTATATTGCAAAACCCTTCGCCTCCGCTCAGGGTGACGATATTTGAGGGTCTCAGGCTTTTTTACGAGTTCATCAATGATAACTATTTTAGCCATACCGGAAAAACAATTATGATCAGCGCATTTTATCGTATTTGAATTTAAAAGCTCTCACGCTTTCGAATATTGAATTAACAATTTTTTTTTGATATGAAGCAGACACTAGCTTCTGCTCACCGGATTTATTACTGATAAACCCCATTTCCACCAATACGGACGGCATGTAGGCACCACGCAAAACATAAAAATTTGCCTGCTTTACGCCCCGATTGTAGCTTGTGGTTTGCTTGGTCAAATTATCCTGCAGATAACTGGAAATTCGATAACTTTCTTCCAAGTGTTCATTTTGCGCCATATCTGCCAAAATAAAAGCTAAATCATTATATTGCTGAACAGCTTTATCGCCACCTTCAAAATCGAAGACAACTGAGTTTTCCATGGCTTCCACTGCTCTAGCTTCATCTGTTTTGGCTGTTGAAAGATAATACACTTCAATTCCTTTTACTTGCTTATTTCGATGCGCATTACAGTGCAAAGAGATAAACAGATCCGCATCAATCTTATTCGCAAAATCTGTTCGAGATTGCAACGAAACAAATTCATCTTTACTTCTGGTCAGTAATACCTGCACATCAAGAGCTGCTTCCAGCTTCTCTTTTAATTTCCGGGCAACTTGCAAAGCTACATTTTTCTCAAAGTTTTTTTTCGAATATCCCACCGCACCAGGATCTTTTCCACCGTGCCCCGGATCTAAAACAATGGTTTTTATACTATTATCAATCGGCGTATCGGCAATAATAGTGTTTGAGCTAAAAGTAATTTTCTGGGGAAATAAGATAGGTAAGATATCTGTTAAAAAAGTTATCGGAAGAAAATATTTCTCTTTTTGTAAAATTATCGGATACTGAAAATTGTAATCTTCTCCCATAAATTGCAGGTAGGAAGAATCCAAAAGAAAAGTTATCTGTGAGCCGTAAATGTTTACATATAAACGTTGATCTAATAA
The DNA here is from genome assembly GCA_030638385.1 of Candidatus Cloacimonadota bacterium. Classification (GTDB taxonomy): domain Bacteria; phylum Cloacimonadota; class Cloacimonadia; order Cloacimonadales; family TCS61; genus DAOWES01. Next base: position 4,441 of record DAOWES010000211.1, read on the forward strand.
ATCGGCAGTGATTAATGCCTTAAATACTTTATCTAATTCAAATATATTAAAATATTCAATATTATCTATTTCTTGGGTTCGAATCTCTTCAGAAAGAGGTTGAGATCGATAATTAATATTTATCGAAGCAGATAATCCTACCGAAATAATCAAAAAAAATATTAGCCATCTATTCATTACAAATAATCCTCCATCTATAATTTATCGAAAAGGATTACTCCTTTCATACTGTGCTTTTTGCTAATTCGCTTATTAATTTACAAGTTTTTTTGTCCATCTTAAAATATAATTCCAAGCTAAGCAGAGAGCCGGCAAGAACCATTATTGGCGAGATGTTAAATACCGATCGCACACCTATTAATTTATTTTCCAATACGCCGAGTGGCGGTATTATCAAATCTTTTATCCCGGCAAGAGTAATATGAACGCTATAAAACATTGAAACATCATTATGCAATAACCGGAATAATCACCCAAAATAGTAAAAAAGTCTAACCTTCTATTCCTCGAAAACAATCATCACTTCATCTCACGTAACTGCTATTTATCAAAATAATTAGTGAAATAAGATCTTGAAATATCGAGCATTTTTTAAACTTGACACAAAATCATCAATAAAAGTGCTTGAGAAATTGAAAAAACCTATCTTGAAAGGAGAATTAGAAATGACAGAAATTAAAAATAATCCACTTCTTAGTGGAGAGAGAATTGGAAGCTACGAAGCTATCCCTTTCGATCTATATAAAACAGAGCATTATTTGCCGGCTATAGATTATTCATTGCAAGTAGCAAAAGAAAACATTGAAAAGATGAAACAAAATGAATCAACCCCAACATTTGAAAACACCATTTTGGCAATGGAAGAATCTAGTGATTTATTAGATCATGTTAGCACGATATTTTTCAATTTGATGGCAATGGAATCTGATGATGAATTTAAGGCTTTGGCACAGGAGATTGCTCCAAAATTATCAAAGTTTTCTTCAAGCATAATGCTTGATCCGATAATTTTTGAAAAAGTGAAATATAGCTATGATAATCGTCAAAGTGCAAATTTGGATGCAGAACAATTACGTTTATTAGAGAAAACTTACAAATCGTTTATTCGTAACGGAGCAAATTTATCTGATGAAGATAAGGCAAAATTGACAAAAATCGACCACGAAATGTCAACCTTAGCTCCTCTATTTTCAAACAATGTATTAAAGGCTACCAATGCTTTTGAGCTTTACATCACCGAAAAAGATGAACTTGCAGGAGTTCCTGAATCTGCATTGGAAGCTGCGGCGTTTACAGCTAAAACAAAAGGTAAAGATGGTGGTTGGTTATTCACATTACAATATCCCAGCATGTTACCAATAATCACTTACGCTAACAATCGTGAACTTCGTAAAACTATTAGTGATGCATTCGGTTCAAGAGCTTTTAACGACGAATTTGATAATCAGGAAATTCTTAAAAAAATTGCAAACTTCCGTTATCAACGTGCGCAGCTTTTAGGTTATAAAAATCATTCCAATTACACTTTGGAAGAGCGTATGGCCAAAACTCCGGAAACAGTATATGAATTCTTAAATAAAATCTACGATTCTGCAATGCCTGCAGCCAAAGAAGAAGTTAAAGAACTTGCTGAATTTGCCAAAAAAATTGATGGTCTCGAGCAGCTTCAAGTTTGGGATATAGCATATTATACAGAAAAGCTCAAAAAAGAGAAATTTGATTTTGAAGAAGAAGAACTTCGCCCTTATTTCCAAATGGAAAATGTTCTAAATGGCATATTTACCGTTGCCAACAAAATGTATCAATTAGACTTTAAAGAAATTAATAATATTCCTGTATACCACAAAGAAGTACAAACATTTGAAGTTACTACAAAAGGAAAATTCGTAGGCTTGCTCTATGTGGATCTTCACCCAAGAGAGACAAAACGTGGCGGAGCTTGGATGACAACCTTCCGTAGCCAAGGATTACAACAAGGTGAGATTAAAAGACCTCTCGTAGCAATAGTTGGTAATCTTACACCTAGCACCGATAGCTCTCCTTCTCTTCTTAGATTAAACGAAGTAACAACACTTTTCCACGAATTTGGCCACGCTTTACATGCACTACTTTCCGACTGTAAATACGCAGCTATGGCAAGTCCAAATGTGTATTGGGATTTTGTAGAGCTTCCATCTCAAATTATGGAAAACTGGGTAACAGAAAAAGAAGCATTAAGCCTTTTTGCCAAACACTATAAAACTGGTAAAATCATTCCAAATGAAATGATTGAGAAAGTTAAGAAAATTCATAAATTCCAATCAGGAATGGCTAATACAAGACAGCTTGGATTAGGTTATTTGGACATGGCTTGGCACGCCCAAGACCCTAGCAATATTAAAGATGTGGCAGAATTTGAAACTAGCATCATGGAAAAAGTTCGTTTATTCCCTAAAACAGAGGGCAAAAACACTTCATGTGCATTTGGTCATATTTTCGCCGGTGGCTACGGTTCGGGATACTACTCATACAAATGGGCAGAAGTTTTGGAAGCGGATGCTTTTGAAAAATTCAAAGAAGACGGTATCTTTAATGTAGAAACTGCAGCCTCATTTAGAGATAATATTTTAGCTCGCGGAAACACTAAACATCCAATGGATCTTTATGAAGCATTCCGAGGTAGAAAACCGGATGCTGATGCACTTCTTAGAAGAGACGGATTATTAAAATAATTCAGTAAAATAAATCAAAAAAGCCTCCTTTTATCTAGGAGGCTTTTTTTTAATTATATCAATTTTAACGAACTTGTAAAAAAGAGAAATGTGTTATCCTTCGTCTCCAATGCTGTTTTAGTAAAAACTACGCATTCAACGGCTCAGGATGACTAAAATCTGGCTGGCTTATAAACCTTCGGGTCTTTGTGGTTCCTCTTTTTCTAATAACTTTTCAACTTCCTTCTCAGTTAATTGAAGTTCTTTTGCTATTGCTTCAATATCCCAATTCTGCTCATCTAATTTTTTGGCTGCTTTTTGTCTAAATTCTTCCGAACCATAACCAGTAGTTGGATAAAGATAATTTTCCTTATCTTTATCTTGAATATTTAGTTTATGATAATTTATCAAAATCCTTATCGCAAATAAGATTAAAACAAAGGCAAATACTATGACAATAAGTTCAACTTTATTAATAGCCTTAAATATTTCCATTAGATTATTAGCTGATTTTTCGGAGCTGACTTTATCTGAAATCTCCTCATGAGAAGCTACACTATCTATTTCTAAAGTAGCAACTGGAACAATAACAACTGGCACAGTAGCAACTGGAGCTATTTCGTCCTTGCTCGCCTCTTTTACATTTTCAGGCTGAATATCAGCGGGAGCAAATTTTACAGAAGCTTCGAAATCTTCCCAAACTTTATTGGCACTATTTTTCTGACCGGTTAACTTATAAAAATTTGCCAAAAAACTTGCTTGCTGTTTGTCGGCAGGTTTGCTTATTACAATAATATCAATAACAACTTTGTAAATGGTATTGTTTTTCTCGGCAAATTCAATAATCTCTAATTTTGGTTCACCATAATCATTTGAAAATAATTTTATTACAGCAGTAAGGTTATTTCCAGCAGTTAAATATTTTATCGATTCGATCACATTGCCATCTGGAAACAAAGCATCGTGAATATCAATATCTGCTCTAATATTTGAAAAATGCAAATATACCTGACCATTCTCCTGAGTAATTCGATAAACCGGTTTTTTATCAAAAACAAAAACACTTCTATCTGCTACTTCATAATCTTTATGATAATAATCCATAAGCATTGTTGCTTGTAAAAATGTTGCACAAATAAAAACTAAAAACAATAAAATCTTTTTCTTCACTTCTTATCTCCCAAAATATTTATTAAAAATGCATAAGTTTCCGGAATATCTTTGAATTTATAGCGATAATCCGCTTCTGATACAATATTCATTTTGCGAATGCGTTTGAGAACATTCGTCTCCCCCCAATTATAAGCAGCCAATGTCAAAGTCCAATTTCCCTTAAATTTCTTATTTAGATATTTTAAATATTTTGCTGAGGCAAACAAATTTGAGGGTGGAAACCAAATTAAAATCCCAGGCTGTTTTGGAAAAACATAATTAAAAGTATTCACCTGCATCTGTCCTAATCCAATAGCTTTCTGAGATGAATATGCTAAGCTTCTAAACGAACTTTCTGCTTTAATTAAATTATAAAAAATCTTAATATCTACGTTTGTAGTTATGGCTACTCCTACGGTCATTATTCTGGCAGATATTGGATTATAAATGAGCAAAACAACTATTATCAGGAAAAAATAAAACTTTACCCTCCCCTTTTTATTCCTCTTGCTCATCTTCGTAATTTACGCTTGATTTGCTTGAAACTTTCTTGAAACTTTTGATTTTGAGGTGAAATCGAGATAGCTTTTTCAATGTATTTAAAAGCTTTCTCAAACTCTTTATCTAACATATACAAAGTTCCAATATTATTGAGAACATTAGCATTATTAGGATCATACTCCTCTGCTTCCAATAAATACTTCAAGACTTCTTTATTCTTTTTTTCA
>DAOWES010000099.1 GCA_030638385.1 Candidatus Cloacimonadota bacterium
ATCTTCTTTTTCTCATCTATATTTATTGATGCCCACGATAGTTTCTGCATTTGAATCGATATGAGCTTGACGACGAGCAGCAGCTTCTTCGATGCGCATTTTTGGAATACCGGTATCGATAGCTTTAGACATTCCGCCCAATTTTTCAATTTCTTGGATGTGTCCCCAAGCGCGATGCATAAGCTCATCTGTGAGAGCTTCAACGTAATAAGAACCTGCCCAAGGATCGATAACGCGGCAAATACCGGTTTCACTTTGAAGATAAAGCTGAGTATTACGCGCAATACGAGCACTGAAATCTGTAGGTAAGGCAATAGCTTCGTCCAAAGCATTTGTGTGCAACGATTGCGTGTGTCCCATTGTTGCAGCCATTGCTTCGATACAAGTTCTGGCAACATTGTTATATGGGTCTTGCTCTGTTAATGACCAACCTGATGTTTGTGAGTGAGTTCTAAGGCTCATCGATTTTGGATTTTTAGGATTGAATTGTTTTATCAATTTAGCCCAGATCATTCTAGCAGCTCTAAGTTTGGCCACTTCCATAAAGTAGTTTGTGCCTTCTGCCCAGAAGAATGAAAGTCTTGGCGCAAAAGCGTCAATATCGATTCCTGCTTCGATCCCGGCACGAATATAGTCGAGACCGTCTGCTAAAGTATATGCCATCTCGATATCGGCAGTAGCACCGGCTTCTTGCATGTGATATCCACTGATACTAATGCTATTGAATTTTGGCATCTTTTGAGAGGTAAACTCAAAAATATCAGAGATGATCTTCATTGAAGGTTTTGGTGGGTAGATGTAAGTATTACGAACCATATATTCTTTGAGAATATCATTCTGAATTGTACCTGCTAATTCTTCCCATTTTGCACCTTGCTCTTCTGCTGCCACAATATAGAATGCTAAGATTGGTAAAACCGCACCGTTCATAGTCATCGATACACTCATCTTATTTAATGGAATCTCATTAAAGAGAATTTTCATGTCTAAGATAGAATCGATGGCTACACCTGCTTTTCCAACATCTCCAACTACACGCGCATGGTCAGAATCATAACCACGATGAGTAGCAAGGTCAAAAGCTACAGAAAGACCTTTCTGCCCGGCAGCGATATTACGGCGATAGAAAGCATTACTCTCTTCAGCTGTAGAAAATCCTGCATATTGACGAACAGTCCAAGGACGCATTGTGTACATGGTGGCATATGGCCCACGTAAGAAAGGAGCTATACCGGCCGTGAAGCCAAGGTGTTCGCAATTCTCTATATCGGCTTGGGTATAGAGTGGTTTGATGCCAATCTGTTCATTGGTTTTCCACTGAAGTTCATCAAGTAATTTTCCGGATTTTTTTTCTGCTGTTTTTTCCCAAGTTTTAAGCTTCGATTCTGCTTCTTGGGCAGAGAAATTTATTTTACTAAAGTCAGGATGTTTCATTTTATCACTCCTACCTTTCTAAGTGTTTCAGAAAGGATTTGATAAGCATTGGCTCGAACATGAATGAAGGTATCTACACCATTTTGTTTGTGTTCTTCAATTTGATCTTTTGGATAGCCTGCTAATATTAAGACTGTGTCCGGTTTCTCTGCTTTTAATTTTTTAGCAAATTCAGGTACATATTCGGGGTAGTTTTTATCGGAAGAGCAAAGTACCACCACCGGAGCATCTGCTTCGATTGCCATATTTGCTGCTACGATTGGGTCTGAGCAACCTTTACCTTCTGAAACACCAAATCCGCCAACTTCAAAGAATCCGCGCGAGAAATCTGAGCGACCTTTGTATTGAGATACATTTCCCATATTTGCTAAATAGCATTTTGGGCGACCATTTTCTTCTTTAAATGCTTCCACTTGATCACGAAGATTTTCAAATGATTCTGAAAGGCGATGAATGTTTAAAGGTTTGATGGTTGGCCATTCGTGATCTTCCTGACGTAAGCTATCGGTAGCCTGCCCTAAACTTGCACCTTTTGATAATGCAGATAATATTGAACCAAAAATGTTGGTTTCATTTAAAGCAACTTCAACATCTTTCTTTTGCATAGTTACTTCTGCTTTTCTGGCGATATAGATTTCATGAAGATCAAGCTCACGCTTTTCGAAATCTTTTTCGCTCATATTGGCATACATATTTGTTCCAACAATTGTATCGCGTCTTACAGAGAGATTTTTCATACGCGCATTAGCTATTTCTGCTAACATTGTTTGTGCTTTTTCATTTTCCAAACAAGCGTAAATTCCACCTTCCGCTTCCAATTCCCGGAATTTTTCCCAAACTTTATCAGCTAATATCGAAGTTAAGCTCTCAATATACCAAGAACCACCGGCCGGATCAATTACATGACTGAGATGGCACTCTTCATTAAGGATGATTTGCTGATTTCTTGCGATTCTTCTGGAGAAACGATCTGGTTGACGCAGCTCTTTGTCAAATGGATCAACTTGCAAGCTGTCTACTCCGCCGATAACACCGCTAAAAGCTTCTGTTGTGGTACGAAGCATATTTACATAGGGGTCATATTTTGTTTTATTATAAGAGGATGTTTTAGCATGAATATAAATTTTTGCTGCTTCATCATCTCCGCCAAATTCTCTGATAATCTTACTCCAAAGCATTCTAGCAGCTCTTATCTTGGAAATTTCCATGAAGAAATTACTGCCAAGAGAAAAATTGAACTGAATAGATTTGGCAATTACATTAATGTGTAAACCACGATTAAGCATTTGACGAATATATTCAACTGCAGTGGCAAAAGCGAAAGCAAGTTCTTCCACATTACTAGCTCCGGCATTATGATATGGGTATGAATGGATGCTGATAGATTTTAATTTTGGTGCATTTTTGGAAGTCCATTTGGTAAGCTCATACATCTCATTATATGCTTGATTCAAAGATAAACAGATCGTTCCATCGGCGGCTAATTCTGACAGTGGGTCCATTCCGATAGAACCGGATAAATCTTGATAATTAACATCTTTTTTCTTGGCTAAAGCTGCCAATAAAGCAGTCATAACCAAAGCAGAATTATAAGCGTGAATATCAATATTGATATGTTTGAGCTCAACTCCGTCTAAAGCTGTTTCCAGATCTGCCAAAGTGCTGATAGAAACTCCACCCTTTCCAACTTGCTCATCATGAGCCTGATCTGCATCCAAACCAATTCTTGTAGCTTCATCAATAGGAAGATTCACCGCTGTTTGACCTCGATTCAGGTCGTGAAGTAATTCTGTGTTAAATTCTTTTGGAGTAGCTACATTAATTTCCTGAGCTACATTCCAGCCTTGCTGATAATTTCCCAGTACTTTAGTTCCACGAGTGTAGTTGTCGTATCCCGGAAGTTCAGAACTGTTTGGAAGGTTTGCGATATCTTCTTGCCAATAAATAGGATCAAGCGTAATTCCC
>DAOWES010000227.1 GCA_030638385.1 Candidatus Cloacimonadota bacterium
GATTACCTGATTGGAATTTTATGAGATAAACACCGCTTGAAGAACTCTTGCCTTGGCTATCTTTTCCATTCCAAATAACTGACTTATTTGCTTTAGTATTAACAATATTGAAAGAACGGATTTTCTGTCCCTTCACATTGTAAATTTCAATAGTTGCATCTTCACCAAGATCTGAAGAGGAATTAAAGCAAATAGTAGTTGTAGGGTTAAATGGATTTGGATAAACTGAAAGCTTAATCGGATTTACACTATTGATGTAATTATCATCAGTCGCTACTGGAAGTCCAACCAAAGCTTGTGGTCCACCCCAAGCTCCCATATCATTGATAGAATCATCTAAATCATTGTATTTTGTGTCAGGATTCCCAGCATTGATGCAAGGAGAACCGGTTGCAAGCATAAAATTGCATATATCGATATCTTCAAACATCGGATCTGCGTCGATATTACCTGTTCCATCAAATCCGCCTTGAATATTACAATAACTGATCTCCGGAGTACTGGCGATGTTCAAAATAATTTTTGTTTCATCTCGTAAAATTGAGTTCATAATAATTGCATTTGAATTAAAGAGCATGATGGCAGCTTTTTCACTTTTATTATTAGCAATTGTATTGTTTATTAGAGTTGGTGTGCTATCTGATTTAAAACTAAAAGCACCATAAGCTGCTTCGTTATTGATGATCAGATTATTTTTTATAATTGGGCTTGATCCATTACATGCTATTGCGCCAGAATTATTTTCACTACTATTCTTAATGAAGGTAGTTTTGATGATACTTACACTATCTGAATTTGTAATCTCAATTCCGGCAGCTTTTGAACTACTATGATTATTAGAAAAGACAGAATTGGTAATTTCCACGATTGGACCATTCTCAATAGTGATAGCTGAATTGGTGGCATTAGAGAAAAGGCAATTATTAAATACAGATTCCTGATCTTTACCAATTAAACTTATTCCACCCCAATTTGTATTGGAGGTGAATGATATTGGAATGCTACCGGAAGCATCAGCAGTTATACGTCCTGAAACTAGAAAAGTAGTATTAGATATCTTAATCTCTGTACCGGCAGCGATTATTAGTTCGGAACCCTCCTCAATTGTAACATCACCATCAATTACATAAGGATTGTTTGCTGCCAACCAATTACCGGAAAGTTTTCCTGAGAAAGGAACTCCCGCTTCCTGAACAGTGATATAATCTTCGAAAGTTCTTTCTGCATATTCGTTACCATCGAAGATTTTTAATGTTATATTATAGGTACCCGGATTTTCATATAAGAAAGAGGGATTTTCTTCTATACTATCAAAAACTCCATCTCCATCAAGATCCCATTCCCAACTTACAACTCCATCTTTAGGTAAAGAATTATCTGAGAATTCTACATAAAGCGAAGCCGGGCCACTGCTAACATTACTGCTTATAAATGGCATTAAACCGGTAAAACCGGAAGTAGCTGCCTGAAGAATCATACGATCACCTGAGAATGTTTGAACTAGGGCTACTGCTTTAATTTTAGTGAGATCCCAATTCTCATCTAGAGAGAATTCATTTGTGAATGAGCCTGTTTCGCCAATTTCTGTTAAAGAAAACGGAGAATCTGCATATTTTACAACGGCGCAAGAGTAGTCACTATCAATCTCATTAGTGAGGATATAAACAATTTTATTGTTTGTTGTGGTAACCTCAGCTGTCACTTCTACGTTTGCTGTAATTATAAGATTATTACCACTTGCATTAAGCTCTATGTCAAGAGCAAGTGGACTGCTGATATTATTTACAGCATCGTATCTTTGAAGGTAGGCTGCATAGAGATCCGCATAGATTGGTGGAACTCCAACCAGTTTATGAATTCCTCCAAATTGGGCATGGGGAATCCCTTGAACACCATATAAACTTCCTCGCCCACCGTAATTCGGACTGGGAATGTCGCCTACATATCCGCTTGCACTTTGCCAGATCAAAGGAATTAGATTATCGTAATTATCAGCTAATTCATTAATCCCTTTACGAGCATCCGGGCAGTTGCCACACCAACTTGCCGTAAATACTTCTGCTACGACATTCATCGGTGTCGCGAATACAGCCGATGTCAGCAGAGTAAACAATGCGACTATTATTAATTTCTTTTGCATTTTTTTGTTCCTTTTAATTTTAATATTGAAATGAGGTCTGCGCTGTTGGCCTTCTTAGCTATCTCTGCGTGAAACCCACGCCAGAGGTTTACCAGCTTCTGGATGGCGGGTAAACCTCTTTCCATGAAATGCGAAGTTTATTTTATCAATGTCATTTTTTTCATTTCAGAATTAAAATTGTCACTTACCAAGCGATAGAAATATATTCCCGAAGCTTGCTGGTCTGCTTTCCAAATAACATTGTTTGAATTTATTGCCAATTTATCTACTTGTTGACCTTTGCTATTATAGATTTCCACTTTCCCGTTTACTATTTTTTTATCTATCGAAAAAGAGATAGTTGTTTCCGGGTTAAATGGATTTGGATAGTTATTTATATTTTCTGAAATAATTAAATTCTCATCAGCGCTATTGTTGACGTAGTCAGCTGTTTTAAATGTGAAGTTAAGAGTCTTCGGCTCAGCTAAATCTCCACCGGCAAGTATGATAGGGAAAGCGAATTTATTGGTTGATTTAACATCTACAGTGATGTGAATTTTTAAGGTTTCACCGGCTTTTAATGAGAAAGGTACAGGTCTTGCTGGCGGATAGCAACATGTCTCATCACATACACCTAAGTGCCAATCTTCCGGTGTATTTATATCATCATATTGGATAGTATATTCCAGAGAATCACCTGAGGTATTGGTTAATTCAATCCACTCAGATTCATAGTGATATTCGCCTACTTCAGCGTAAGAATCACCCTCAATATTCATTTCAAACGGAATGTTAACTTCTAGAGCACTATTGTTGACGTAGTCAGCTGTTTTAAATGTGAAGTTAAGAGTCTTCGGCTCAGCTAGATCTCCACCGGCAAGTATAATAGGAAAAGCGAATCCATTAGTTGATTTAACATTTACAGTGATGTGAATTTTTAATGTTTCACCGGCTTTTAATGAGAAAGGTAAAGGGTTTTCATAATATTGCATTGACGGATAGCAACTTATCTCATTACATACAACTAAGTGCCAACCTTCCGGTGTATTTATATCATCATATTGGATAGTATATTCCAGAGAATTACCTGAAGTATTGGTTAATTCAATCCACTCAGATACATATTCATATTCGCCTTTTTCAGCGTAAGAGTCACCCACAATATCCATTTCAAACGGAACGTTAACTTCTAGCTCAGCTGCAAGAAAACCTGCAATTGAAACAATCATTAAAATCATGATAATTTTTTTCATCATTTTTCTCCTTAATTTTTACTTTAATTTTTTTTCAATCGCGAATAACCGCGAACTTGTATGTCATCCGGAAAATCCCCTTCTCCTCGCAGGAGAAGGGTTAGGGATGAGGTCTTTTAGATAAGTTTA
>DAOWES010000192.1 GCA_030638385.1 Candidatus Cloacimonadota bacterium
GCTATTGAAGCGATTAAAGCTGCAATTGAAAAATCATACATCAAAAAAGGTATGGATATTGTAGAGCTGAACTGGACTGCTGTAGATACAGTAAACGAGAAATTGGTTCAAATCGAAGTTCCTGCGGAAATGCCTGCTGAGCACGTTGTTGCAAAAGCTCTTATTTCAGAAGATGCGGATGATTTCACTAAGAATATTATCGAACCAATTATGAGAGAAAAAGGTGATGATATTCCTGTTTCTCACATGCCTTTTGATGGTTTTGTGCCAAGTGCAACTACAAAACTTGAAAAACGTGGCGTGTCTCCTGTTGTTCCAAAATGGGTGGCAGAAGATTGTATCCAATGTAACCAATGTGCTCTAGTTTGTCCTCACGCTGCTATTAGACCAAAATTGATTAAGAATGAAGAACTCGAAGGAGCTCCTGAATCATTCCAAACTCTTGTAGCGATGGGTAAAGATAAAGACGAATATAAATATAAAATTCAAGTTTACATCGAAGATTGCCAAGGTTGCCGTGTTTGCGTTAATGAGTGCCCAAAAGGTGCTTTAGTAATGAATCCAATCGAAGATGAACGTGTTGCCGGTGAAAATGAAAACCTAGAATTCTTTGAAAGCTTACCGGAAGATGTACTTGGAAGTAACAAAGAGACTACTGTTAAAGGTAGCCAGTTCAAGCAGCCATTGCTTGAGTTCTCCGGTGCTTGTGCAGGTTGTGGTGAAACTCCATATGCCAAGCTTATTACTCAGCTTTATGGTGATAGAATGATTATAGCTAACGCTACCGGTTGTTCTTCAATCTGGGGTGGAACATTCCCTACAATTCCTTACTGTAAAAATCAAAATGGTCATGGACCAGCATGGGCAAATAGCTTGTTCGAAGATAATGCAGAATATGGTTTTGGTATGAAGCTTGCTGTTGATGCAAATCGTAAACAACTTAAAACAAATGCAACTGCATTATTGGATCAAGCTGTAAACGAAGACCTTAAAGATGCAATCAGATACGCTTTGGCAAATTGGGATGGAACTTCTAGCGAAGTGAAAAACAATGCTGCTAGAATTAAAGAACTGCTTGCAAATGAAGAAAAATCAGCAACTATCAGCAAGGTTATTGAGCTTCAAAATAATTTCGTAACGAAATCTGTTTGGGCATTTGGTGGTGACGGCTGGGCATACGATATTGGTTACGGTGGTGTAGATCACGTTCTTGCTTCCGGCAAAAATATAAACATCCTGGTTATGGATACAGAGGTTTATTCAAATACTGGTGGTCAAGCATCAAAAGCTTCTCCATTGGGAGCTGTAGCAAAATTTGCAGAAGCCGGAAAGCAAACCATCAAGAAAGATCTTGGACAGATGATAATGAGCTATGGATATATCTATGTAGCTAGTATTTCAATGGGTGCAAATAAAGCTCAAGCTCTGAAAGCTATTCGTGAAGCTGAAGAATTTGACGGACCATCATTGATCATGGCATACTCTCCTTGTATCAATCATGGAATCGATATGAGCATGACTCAAAAAGAAGAAAAGAAAGCTGTTGATACAGGTTACTGGCTTCTTTACAGATACAATCCTGCTCTTAGAAATGAAGGAAAAAATCCTTTTATCTTAGATTCAAAAGAGCCTACTCTGCCTGTTCTTGATTTCTTGGAAGGTGAAAAAAGATATACTTCATTAGAAAGAACATTCCCTGAAAAAGTTGAAGGTTTCCGCAAAGGATTTACTGAGTATGCAACAAAACGCTACGAAACTTACAAGAAAATGGCTGAAGATAAATAAAGTTAGTATAACTTACTAATTTGATAATATATGCCCGATTAGATCTATTCTAGTCGGGCATTTTATGTTTTAGGATTTTTACTATCTTGTTCGGATTAGATATAATTCAATTGCAAGCCGGAAGTAAGATGTAATTGAACAAAAAATGTATCCTGGAAGGTTAGTAAATGAAAGCAGCATAAGTAATTAGATGGTTTTGGAAGCTTTGTGCTTGACATGGTTCAAGCTATTTAGATTTTGAAATTAATAAATAAAAAAGATAGAGGAGGAGATTATGCTTGATAGGAAAATTATCGAAAAAGTAATTGATAAAGCGCTTTCAAATGGCGCAAGTTTTGCTGAATTATTTGTTGAAAACACATTTAATTCTACTATTACTTTTAATGATAACAAAACAAAACAGAATGTTGTAGGAAACGACTTTGGTGCAGGTGTGAGGGTTTTTTATGGTCACACAGCAATTTATGCATATACAAATGATTTAAGTGAGGAAGCTTTATTAAATGCTGCAGATGCAGTGAGTAAAGCGGCAAAAGGTGGAAACATTATTGCCTCAATTGATCTCACCAAAAAAGTAATTAAAAATATCCATCCAATAGAAATCCCCAATACATCAATTTCGAAAAAAGATAAAATAGATTTTATTCGTAAGATAAATGAGGCTTCTCGCGGTTATAGTAATCAAATTAGCCAGGTTGATGTAAGATTTACCGAACAAAATCAACATGTGATGATAGCTAACAGTGAAGGTTTATGGGTGGAAGATGACAGGAACTATTCAAGAGTAGGTGTCGCTTCAATTGCCGCAAGTGGTACAGAAAAACAGGTAGGCTCGGAAGGACCCGGAGGATTGGCCGGTTACGAATTTTTCAAATCATTAGATCCGGTTGCTTTGGGAAGAGAAACTGCACGAGTGGCTGTTACCATGCTAAATGCCGATTATGCACCAAGCGGAAAATTACCTGTAGTTATCGGTAATGGTTTTGGAGGAGTTATTTTCCACGAAGCTTGTGGTCATTCGTTAGAAACCACTGCCGTAGCAAAAGGCGCTTCTGTGTTTGCCGGAAAGATCGGTGAACAAATTGCTCATAAATGCGTAACTGCTGTCGATGATGGAACCATGCCAAACGAATGGGGTTCTCAAAATATCGATGATGAAGGTATGGCAACAAAAAGAACTGTGCTTATTGAAAATGGAATTCTCAAATCTTATATGGTAGATAGAATGGGAAGTATCAAAACAGGTTATGCTAGAACAGGTAGTGGCCGACGCCAATCATATAAATTTGCTCCAACAAGTAGAATGAGAAACACTTTCATTACCAATGGTAAAGATAAATTTGATGATATGATATCATCTATCGAAAATGGAATTTATGCTGCTAAAATGGGTGGTGGGTCTGTTAGTCCCGGAACCGGAGATTTCAATTTTTCTGTGGCAGAAGGTTATTTAATTAAGAATGGAAAAATAGCAGAGCCAATTCGTGGAGCTACTTTCATTGGAAATGGTGCCGATTCCTTAATGAAGATTAGTATGATATCTGATAATATGGAAATGGCGCAGGGAATGTGTGGAAGTTCAAGCGGAAGCGTTCCAACAAATGTAGGTCAGCCAACTATCAAGATCGATGAGATTATTGTTGGTGGAAGAAAATAAAGGAGCAGATATGTATAACAAAGAATTTGAAACAATTTTTGCCTATGCAAAAGATAAAACTGATGAAATTGAGATTCTGCTCTCCGCAGGAAATGCTTTTTCTGTAAAAATAAATGAGCAGAATGTTGAATCTTTTAATTACTCTGATTCCAAAGGTATTGGTGTAAGAGTTATCAAAGATGGGAAAGTAGGCTATGCTTATACTGAAAAATTTGATGAAGAAACATTTGAAAAAATAGTGAATGAAGCTATCGAAAATGCCAAATATACCGAAGATGATGATTTGGTTATTATGGATAAATATCCGGAAAATTCCATAAAAGTAGATACTTATAATAAAGAATTAGATGAAATCGATGTAACTGCTAAAATTCAGTTAGCAAAAGATCTCGAGAAACATGCCAAAGAAGCAGATGATCGCGTATTTAATGTTCCTTATGCTATATACGGTGATGGTAAATCATATTCAAGAATTGCCAATAGTAAAGGCTTGGATAAGGAATATGTATCGAATAATGCTTATGGTTATGTGGGTGCACTTTCTGCTGAAGAAGATGATAAGCGTATGGGAGTAGAATTCTGTATCACTCGAAATTTTGATGAAATCGATACTAAAAAACTAGCAATTGAAGCAGTGAAGAAAAGTACAGATCTTCTCAATGGCGAGCCTGCTGAAAGTGGCGATTCTGCTGTTGTTTTCAATAATGAAATGATGGCGACAATGCTCGCTACATTCTCAGGAATCTTCAATGCAAAATCTGTGCATGAAGGAAGATCTCTTCTCAAAGATAAACTTGGAGAAAAAGTAGCCGCTAACAATGTTACTATTGTTGATGATGGCGTTCGTGCAGACGGATTTGGCAGCTCTTCATTTGATAGCGAAGGATATCCTACCGAAAGAACTGTTCTCATTGAGAATGGAATACTTAAATCTTACCTTCATAATACAATTACTGCTAAGAAAGATGGTGTGAAATCTACCGGTAATGCAGCCAGAGGTTATAAAGGAACTTTGGGCATTAGTACTTCAAACTTTCTTATCGAATCGGGTAATTGCCAAGAAGCAGATCTTTTCACAAATCATGATAAAATTATCGAAATTGTTAGCTTACAGGGAATGCATTCCGGTGCTAATCCAATTTCCGGTGAGTTCACTTTAGGCGCAC
>DAOWES010000294.1 GCA_030638385.1 Candidatus Cloacimonadota bacterium
AATTGTCAGTCTGAGCCGTTGAATGCGAAGTTTTTTTGTAAAAAAACAGCATTGGAGACGAATACCTTCACAAGCGGATAATAGAACGAAATCGTTTTTCAAAAAAAGTAAGTTAATAAGGAGTTCCAATGAACAAAAAAGTTAAATTTTTTCTCAAATTTCTTTCAACCTTTTCGATAGTTTATTTTCCTTTAAACTACTTCATACCATTTTTTAGAGATGATAAAAGCATTTATGAAATAATCATTCAAACCATTTTTGTAGGTATCGTCGTAAGTTTAATTATGACTTGGTACACAACAAAAAAATCTAAAAAAAATGAAAAAAAATAGTTTAAATCTTCTTTCGGGAATTGTACTGGGGATTGTTTTCCTTCTTCTTTGGCTAAGAATGATAAACTGGCCTGAGTTCCTCGGTTTCTTCAAAAAATTTGATCTCAAATCAGTAATTCTGTTTTCTGCATTTTATGTTCTTGCATACCTATTTAGAAGTTTACGCTGGAAACTGATAATGAATCCTATAGAAAAGTTAAAAACATCAGAAAGTTTTTATATCTTCATGACAGGATTATTGGTTAACTATCTCATCCCCATACGCGCCGGCGAGGTAGCAAAATCATTCATTCTAAAGGTTAGAAGAAACATCCCGATTAGCTCCAGCCTGCCCACTGTGTTTATCGATAAAATCTCTGACCTCTTCCCCATTGTCCTCATCATGATCCTCATTCCGCTAACATCTATAAAGCTAAATTCCACACTTTATATTATCATCGGTTTACTTTTTGTTATCTTTATATTTCTCATTGCCTTTCTGTTTTTCGCTGTAAATCATCACCAAAAAGCACTTAAAATATTAAATTTCTTCCTTAAATTTATTCCGGCGAAATTAAGAGATAAAACAACCACCTTTTTTGAAAATTTCGTAAATGGTATGTCGGTAATGAAAAACCGTCGGCAAGATAATATCTTGGTTTATCTCCTCACTCTTTGTTCTGTTTTTTCCGAAGCTATCTACATCTTTGCGGTTTTCAAAAGCTTTGGAGCAGAAATATCTTTTGCCAAAATATTGTTTGGCTACACTCTGATGAATCTAACTTATATTCTGCCAACCCCGCCGGCTCAATTGGGTTCGAATCAGTTTATGTGGGTATTGATTTTCTCCTTTGCTCTGGGAGTAGATAAAAATCTAACCAGTGCAGCCGTAACCTTCTCACACTTGCTCACCTCTATTTGGATCTTCCTAATCGGGGCTATTTCCTTAATATCATTAAAAATTAAAATAACCGATCTTTTCCCAAAATTCAAAAAGTAAAAAATAAAAAAAATTGAATAAGGATTTTATTTATGAATAATTCAACTGATAATATGCAAATGCTAAAAGAGTTAGCTATTAAGAAAAATGAAATCATTACTGAACTTAGCAAGGTGATTGTTGGACAAAATGAAGTTATCGAAAACTTTCTCATCGCACTCTTTTCCGGCGGACATTGTTTATTGGAAGGTGTACCCGGGCTGGCCAAAACTTTATTAATCTCATCTTTGGCAAAAGTTCTTAATATGAATTTCAGCCGAATTCAATTTACCCCTGACTTGATGCCTTCCGATATTACAGGTACAGATATTTTGGCAGAAAATAAAGCTGACGGGAAACGTTATTTCGAATTCATCAAAGGACCTGTTTTTGCCAACATTATCCTAGCAGATGAGATAAATAGAACTCCTCCCAAAACTCAAGCTGCGTTATTGCAAGCGATGCAAGAATATCAAGTTACTGCCGGAAATCAAACCTTTGAACTGGCTAAACCTTTTTTGGTGATGGCTACCCAAAATCCAATTGAACAAGAAGGTACATACCCCCTTCCCGAAGCTCAGCTAGATAGATTTATGTTCAATATTTACATCGATTATCCTAGCTATGATGAAGAGAAAGAGATCGTGAAGCGAACTACTTCCGGCCAAAACGAAACGATTAAACCTGTGATGGATGCTGCTGATATTATCAAGTTCCAAAAAGTAATTGCTAAAATCCCCGTGAGTGAGCACGTGCTGGATTATGCTGTTAAACTTGCTCGCGCCACCAGACCCAAAAACTCCGAAGCTCCCGAACTGATTAAACACTGGGTAAATTGGGGTGCAGGTCCGCGCGCTTCTCAATATCTGATTATGGCTGCCAAAACCAAAGCTGCTTTAGATGGTAGATTATCGCCTTCCGAAGAAGATATTAGAAAAGTTGCTGTAATCGTTCTCCAACACAGGGTATTGATCTCCTTCGCCGCCGAAGCGGAAGGCATGAAAACCAAAGATGTGATTAAACGACTTCTTGATGAGATAAAACTTAAATAATTGATACCAAGTTTTTAATTTTTTAAACTAAACCTCCTTTAAAACAGGCCATAACAAACAGTTCCACAGCAGAGCGAGAAGAAGTACGGAAAGAGTTTGGCAGCTACCAATGCCCATTTGAATAGAGTAAATGGAATCTACTTGACCTTGGAGAAAATATTTTTTGATTAGATATTGAAATAAATATTTAGGAGTTAATTACATAAATGGCAAAACAGAAAAAGCAAAAATCAATGGAAGAAACTCTTTGGGATTCTGCAAATAAATTAAGAGGTTCAGTTGAATCTTCTGAATATAAACACGTAGTTCTGGGGCTGATATTTCTAAAATTCGCGAGTGATAAATTCGCAGCACGAAGAGAAGAATTAATTGCCGACAATCAGCAAATCTGATTTTAGAAATATATCTTTCATAATACCAGTAAAAGAACTGCTAACTAA
>DAOWES010000085.1 GCA_030638385.1 Candidatus Cloacimonadota bacterium
CATCAGAAGATCACGTTTAGCATCAATGGCAGCATTCAAAGAAACCGCCAACTTCACTTTTAATCCACTTTCTGCTAATTCCTCTATTTTGGGAATAATCCCGCAAGTAGAAACAGTTATTCGACGCGGACTAAAACAAAAGGCCTGTTCGTTTTGTAAAAGTTTAATCGCTTGCACCAGATTATCATAATTATCAAGAGGTTCGCCCATTCCCATAAATACAATATTCGTAAGCCTATTTTCTCCCAGCTCTTTCAGCGCTAGGTAAACCTGACCCAAAATCTCATCTACCTGCAAATTTCTCTTTAAGCCCAAATTTGCAGTTGCACAAAATTGACAAGCTCGAGCACATCCAACTTGAGAACTCACACAAAGAGTATTTTTTTTCTCAGATGGCATCAAGACCATCTCGATTTTACTTCCATCAAATAATTCCAGTAAATATTTGGTAGTTCCATCTTTCGATTTACTTCTGAGAATTATCTTTGGTAAAGCAGTAGTAAATTCTGCCGTTAATTTTGCGCGAAATTTTTCAGAAAGATTGGTCATTTGAGAAAAATCTGATTGCATCTGCCGGAAAACCCAATTATAAACTTGTTTTACGCGAAAACTTTTTTCTCCCAAAGCTAAAACATAGGTAGCAAAATCATCAGGAGTTATAGCAAAAAAATTTCTCATAAATTACTTCTTACAATTTTTTTTGCAGCACTTTTTACCTTGAAGAATCTTAAACATTTCCAAAGTAATTACTTCATTTTCGCCATTTTCAGCCGAAAGATAAATTCTGCCATTATAAAAGTCATTCTTTGTAACCATCATATCTTGCTCATGGTATTTGATCTTTTCACCCCGGCGAGGAAATTCATGGCGCTTATCGGTGTATTCATCCTCTTCAAAGCGTAAGCAACAAAGCAATCTGCCACAGGGTCCGGATATCTTTGATAAATTACTCAGAAGATTTTGATCCTTTGCCATTTTGATAGTAACTTGATCGAACTTCTTCATCCAAGCAACACAGCAATAAGATTTCCCACATATTCCCAAACCGCCTAATCTACGTGCATCTTCACGCCCGGAAGTTTGATGTAACTCGATACGGGTTTTAAATTCAGTGGCAAGTTGACGCACAAAATCTCTAAAATCCACGCGTCCATCTGCCGAAAAGAAGAATGTTAACTTGTTACCATCCAATTGATATACTGTATCCAAGATTTTCATATCAAAAGAATATTTCTTTTCTAATTCGACAAATCTGGCTTCTGCTTCCTTTTCACGTTGCTCCACAACCTCCAATTGATGAAGATCTTCGTCAGTGGCAATACGCAGAATCTTTCCCAACTCGTGTTTCAAATTTTTTTGTTCAAGCTCTTGTGAATGAACGGAACTATTTATAACTCTTCCGATATCTTCTCCACGCTCCACACGCACAATCACATGCACGTCCGGCTCGAGTGCAATATGCTTTGAATTTACAAAATATTCCATCCTTTCCGTACGAAACATTATCTCTACAATCTGCTGCATTTAATCCTCAATTATATACACAACTATCCATTAAATAGTATATTATGCTTTTTTGTTTTTTTTTAACCATCTTCTGATGATTTACAAAGTAAATTCTTTTGGGAAGATTTTCTTGTAAAGTTCTTTTTCCTCTTCAGATAACTTCAACTTTCTTCTCGCTTTTACTAGCTCGGCAGTCTCCAAAAATTTATCTAATCGGTATTTAGTAAAATTCCCAGCTTCTCCCCAACTAAAATCTCCGGTGAAATTTGTAACTAAATCTTTCCCATAAATATTACATCCTACTCCGATAACAGTGCCGGTATTGATCGTAGAATTAATACCCGTTTTAGTATGATCTCCGACAACCATACCCATAAATTGAGTTCCACTATCTACCTGTTTTTTACTTGGATAATGATAAACTTTCACATTACTATAATTATTCTTTAAATCACTATTATTTGTATCAGCACCCAAATTTACCCATTCTCCCAGATAACTGTGCCCCAAAAAACCATCATGCTGTTTATTGCTATAAGCCAAAATTATACTCTCTTCCACCTCTCCGCCAACCTTGCACACAGGTCCTATCGAGGTTCCTTCATATATTTTCGCACCAACTTTTATCGTGCTGTTTTTTCCAATGTAAGCTGGTCCAATAATTACTGCATTCGGCATTATTTTGGCACCTTCATCCAATATCACCGGTCCTTCGGAGGCATCGATAACGACTCCGGGTGAAATGGAAGTTCCTTCACCCAACCAAATATTGTAAGGATCTAAAATGGTAATACCCATCTCTGTTTCAAAGAAATTATCTTTTTCATAAAAAAAGTTAGTAAAATCTTTTTGAATATATTCGCCATTAGCTTCTATCAATTGCCAAATATATTGCCATAAACCAATTTCAGTTTCCATGCCTTGACACTTTGAAAATTGTTCAAAAATATCCTTAACATTTTTGGTTTGAGGAATTAAGCGCGCTGCCACAATTTCACCATTACTTTCCAGAGCCATATTCAATTCAAGAGCTTTAATCTTCTCGCAGACATCGTCATCGATAATGGTTCTACTATTTATAAAGATCGTATCCTCAGAAACAATTTCGTTTATTTTCCATTCCGGATGACGCTCCTTGTATATTGTTTCCAAATCAGTGGAAATAATTATCTTATCTTCTTCAATATTAAAATATGCATTCAAACGCTGTCTTAATTTCAGCACTCCCACGCGCAAATCTCCGGTCGAACGTGTAAGAGTTATCGGGTAAAAATTCTCTCTTTTCTCATCATCAAAAATTATAAAATTCACTTATCACTCCGTTGTTTTTGAAAGCTCAATTATTTTTGGCTTCATTTCTTTATATTTTGGCATACTCATTCCCATATTTGCGTTAATATAGGTAGGATCGCAAATGAGGTATTTACTATTTTTATACATTACAAAATCTCCACTCAGATCGCTATTAAAATTAACTCCGGTGGAAATATGGCACGGATAATCGAGCCCTATTACATTAAGCTTCAATAAATTCCTAATCAAATAGGAATAGAGTATTGATCTATCTTCACAATCACAATAAGGATACAAAAGTACTTCATCGGAGAAGAAACTTTTTTCGCGACCAAATTGTTCATCATCAGTTTTATATTCAAAAGCGGTTTGTACAAATCTTAGAAGAATATTTGCCGCTTCCGCCTCGGTTTTTTCTTGTAAAATGGGGGCAAATCCTTCAGAAAGAGAGCTCATTGCCAAGTTGGAAAGGGGGGCTTGAAAATAAATATCTAAATCTGTTTGCGGATAATTTCGGAAAAATTCGGCAGCATTTGTATCATACTTAACAGGAATTTTATAGTCATTGCCATGGTAAGAAAATTTCAATTCCTTTTCCACAATCGAACAATTGATTTTGGGAGTACGATCTATGCTAAGATCAATCAGATCATCTGCGTCCGGATAGCTTCCTTCATAGGTATTAAGAGCAATTTTAAGTTGTTTTTGTTTAGCAAATGAAACTGCATAATATCGCTGTTCATCTATAACTACATAAGAAATACCATACATTTTATTTTCGGAAGGCAATAGCAGATAAACACTATCTTCATTAAATCCAATCTTACAATCATAGCCACTTTTCAATAATATAAACCAATTAAAAAGCTGATTTTTTTTATGATCTCCATTTCCAATTTTGTTACCAATTTTATCTACCAAAAGACAATATCCCCAATCATTCAAGGCCATCTTCTTTTTTTGAATTTGTAATTGTTCCAAAAGTTTTTCATAATCAGAATTACTAGCCTTCAACCAAAAATTAGCGATCGTTTTTTCATTTATTAAGGAAAGATCGACCTCAATATCTGATTGATAATTATAATCCATTGGTAAGCCAAAATAATCAATCTCAATAATGGGGAGATCATTATCAACGGCAAAAAAGACATTCTCCTCTTTTTCAGCCTCTTCCATCTCAATTTTTAGGGGAGCAATTTTCTTACCTTGCTTCATTTCTTCCGGTTCAGAAACTTCTGCCACCGGCATTTTAATAGGCTTTGGTTTTGTATCTAATTTTTCGCCCTTTTCAGCAGAAAAATCGCGCCAGTTTTTTTGTAAGAAATCATAAAACGCCTTATCTTCTTTGTTCTTAAAATTTATAAATTCCTCATTTTGAGATCTTTGCCAAACTTCGAAATCGGTTTGAGCATAAATTGCTGTTGCAAATAGAAATGATAAAATTATGATTGCATTTTTCATTTTTCCTCCCATAGAATTTACTCCTTTCTCTTCCGATAATAATGATGTTACATAAAGCCATAAATATATGATTTTCTAGAATGAAAAACAAATTGGATTGTTGTTAATTTCTAGTCAAGTTAGGAATAGATATTGAATGGACAAATAACATAAAATGAAAATTGAGAATAATTTATTCTTTGTAGGTAATGTGTGCCACGAATCTTCTCGTGTCTAAAACCCTTTTTTTTGACACTGATTTACACAAGACATACACAAGATAATTTCCCTTTTTAATTATCTGTGCTAATCTGTGTTAATCTCGTGTCTAAAACTCTTTCTTTTCTGACACTGATTTACACTGATTTACACAAGATTTTTTAATGACATTTTCTTTATTTCTTTATCTGTGCTAATCTCGTGTTAATCTCGTGTCTAAATCTATTTGCTTGACGCCTAACTACATAAATAACTTATTTTGCAGGGCTTACAGTATCGTGGGGCATCTTAGAGTGATATATGTAACTAAAGTTTCTTTTATTGAAGCTTAGCTACGCATTTTATTTCCAATAAAACTTAATAATTTAATAATTTAAAAAGGAGAATTAGTATGGCAGACAAGGCAAATATCTATCCAAGAAATGAAAATAATCCAACTATTAGCAACTCAAATAGCTCCAAGTCAAACATTGGAATCTGTTTTTCAGGCGGAGGTTCACGAGCCCTAACATGTGCCTGGGGGCAAATGCTTGGCCTTAAAAGTTTAAACCTTATTGATAAGGCGCGTTACATCTCATCTGTCTCCGGCGGAACATGGGCTTCATCTATTTATAACTATTTACCGGATAAGATAACAGATGATGAGCTTCTTGGTACTTATTATCCACCTAAAAACCTATCCCTGACAGACGGTACTGGTAATTTAAATGTTAATAATCTAAACAAGTACAGCCTTGGTCAAGCCCCAGCAGGTATGGCTATCGACGAACTAGTAGGATGGGGAGCTTTTTTTTTACTTACTAATTCCAGTTCAGATTATAAATGGTTTTGGGCTTACATTGTAGGTAAATTTGTTCTTGAGCCATATGGGCTTAGATCTGAAGGGGTAGAGTCATGGAGTTCTACAAAATACTTTTCCCTCTCTCAAAGCTATGCAACTAATAATTTTCCTGCGGAGGCCCCTTCAATTGATAATTTTTTCTTTTTACGTTCAGGGCGACCATTTCTCATTATAAATAATAATATAATAGAAAAAGTTCAAGTCCCTGGTAAAGATACACCCAATATCGTACAATTTCCTAATCAAGTAACACCCGTTTCCGGTGGCGCACGAGGCCAAACCCCAAATGCAACCATAATTGGTGGCGGAACAGTTGAATCTTATGGTTATAATTCAACACTGGATCAGGACTCTGCAGATTCATCACCAGTGGAAGTTACAATACCCCAGCCCTATTCGCTCATTGATATAGTAAGCACTTCAAGCGCTTTTTTTGCTGCAACAATTGCAGGTTTGATTGAAACACACGTTAAAGATCCTAAAAAAATGAAGAAACTAGTTAGCCGGGTTGAGGCTAACCTAAAACCGGAGCATGAGAAAAACTTGCTCGCTAAAGCTAAAAGAGACTTTTCAGAGCTATTAGATATCCCTGGAATTATTGAAAAATATTTAGGAGAGATCATTGTAGATAATTTATCTTTAGGCAGTATTATCCCTAGCTATAACTATTGGCCAATTGGAAAGGTTGGTAATAATAGAAAAATGGAATATACTGATGGTGGTACTCTTGATAATACAGGGGTGATTGGCATGTTATCTCAAACAGATACCGGAAGTAGCAGTCAGGATCCAATTAACCTAGTCGTTTTCGATAATACTGACACTCCTCTGAAAAAGAAAAATGGCCATATTATTGCTGCAAGCCAGATTGCACCACTATTTGGAATTGATTTTGATACAAGCAATGGTACATATCAACCCTTTACAGATTCCCAAAAAAATCCTAATAAAGCAGATTTTGAAGCAACTAGTTTGACTACTGTGTTTAACAATAATGAAGTTTCACCCGGAAACACCCCATTTAGCAATTTAATCAAAGGGCTTTACGCTGCCAGTTGCGGTGCATCTTCCGAAGAAAAATCAGATAATTCTAAAGTTAACACAGAGCCTGCTTTCTATCAAATAGATTTAATAACCGTTCATAATCCACTTGCAAACGTTACTGCCGGACGAAGAGTAAATATGATCTACATTCAAAATGCAAAAATCATGAATTGGCAAAACCAAATTGGTGATGAAAAGCTGAAAAATGAGATCGTTGAAGGACAAAAAAAATCAATTGACCCATTTAATGCTTTTAAAAATTTTCCATATTACAGTACAGGTTTTAAGATCGGTCTTGAAGCAAAAGAATCAAATGCCCTTTCACAAATGTGGGCATGGGCCATAGCTGATGATTCAAGCCCACTCAAAAACCAGTTACAAACATTTATTAATAATGCTTCTTCATAAAAAAGGATCTCACCTGGCTCTTTTTTAACTTGGCGTTCCAGACAATAAGATACTGCCATACGAAATCCTTGGAAGCATGAGAATATTTATCGTACTATATTGCAAAACTTGCGGTATAGTACGATATTAGCCGAGTAAAATAAACGGAGGATTATTCCATGAATAACAGTAAACAACTTCCTAAACGCAAAGGACCATTTCGGTATATATTAATCGGTGCCTTGGTTGCTGGTGGTACAGAGTTTATCGGTGAAATTATATGCCTCAAGTTATTTGGAATAAGTTGGCTCCCAGTGGAAACAGTTAATGATTATATTGCTTACTGGTTATGGGTTCCTTTTCTAGTAGCTTGTTTTGGTGGGTTTGTTGGATTTAAACTCGGCCCCAGACTTTGGGAAGTGCTAAAACCTTCCTGGGATGATTTTATATAAAACAGAATTGAGGTTTTTAGTGAAAGGTGAAATAAAATATTTTTTAGGAATGATTGGCTAGCAAATGAGAAAAAATACTCAAAAAAAAAGAGCGGACACTGTTGTCGTGCTTGATTTTGAAACTACCGGTTTATCGCCAAATCAGGGAGATCGCGCAATAGAGATCGGTGCAGTGCTTATTGAGCAGGGCAAAATCACAGACCGATTTCAGCAACTGATGAATCCGGGATTTCGTATTAATCCGTTCATTGAAAATTACACCGGAATTACAAATGAAATGTTGCGGAAAGCGCCTCTTTGTGCTGAGGTAATGGAACAATTTGCTGACTTCATTGGAGATCACAATCTTGTAGCGCACAATGCATCTTTCGATCAACGTTTTCTGGATGCAGAGCTAAATCTTATAGAGCGGAAATATTCGGGATCGTTTGCCTGCTCAATGCTTGTTGCAAGGCGGATTTATCAGAATGCCCCCAACCACAAGCTTGGAAGTTTGGTTGAATTCAAGAACATCCCTACTGACGGAGTATTTCATAGAGCTTTAGCCGATTCAGAGATGACTGCAAAGCTCTGGCTTATGATATTAGAGGATATAAAGGATCAATATAATATATCGCCCATATCATTTCAGCTCATGCAACAGCTATCACGGAAATCTAAGGGTTCTGTTCACAGTTTCCTAAACCTATTAGGGAAAACCAAGCCTGGCCGATTTTAATAACATTTCATTTATCTCTTTTTTTGACACTGATCTACACAAAATTTACACAAGAATTTCCCTATTTCTTTATCTGTGCTAATCTGTGCTAATCTCGTGTCTAAACCTCTTTCTCTCCTAACACCGATTTCGCTACTTTTTCCAGCTAAAGATATTCAAACCACCCAAAGCAGATACGGCAATCATATAGAAGGGTTGGATAATAAACCAGGTCGGATAAAACCTAAGAATTTTCTTATCTATATTAAATACCCCAAAGCTCTTCTTAAGGAAATAGTATTCAAACAAAATACGAATTGCAAAAATAGGAATTGGTAGCCACCATTCGATGAAAACTAAACCAATTGTGAAAACAGTAAGTAAAAAAGCAGAAATAAGATAAATGAAAAATTCCGGATTTAAGCGCAATTGCCACTTCATATTTGAAGCCCATCTACTGCGTTGGTTAAATAGTTCAGACCAACTATCCACAGATCTTGTTGTGGCAAAACTATGATAATTTAAGGAAAATTTTATTTTCTTCCCACTCTTACGAAATAGTTGCATCAAATTCACATCATCACCGGATATCAGATGCCAAATCTTACTAAAACCACCCACTTCGTTAAAGTCGTTTTTTCGGTATGATATATTTTGCCCTGAACAAGAGAAATATTTTCCGCTTCCCATAGCTCCGGCAGCAGCACTGAAAATAGCAATAAAATCAAAATGCTCAAATTTCTTCACTAATGAAACTAAATCCCATTTCCCGGGAAGTGTTTTGGAAAAGCCACAAACCATCGCTGTTTCGGCATCATCATATTCTTTGACCATTGCTTCTATCCAATATTTGCCCACCAAACAGTCGGCATCGGTAGATAAAATAATCTCATTTTTGGCCAAAGCAATTGCTTGGGTTAAAGCATTTTTCTTGGGAGAAATTACTCCTTCTCTGCCCTCTACATTCACAAGTTTTATGTGTGGCCATTTAGCAGCAAATTTTTCCACAATTTCAGCAGTTCTGTCGGTTGAGCCATCGTTAGCTACAATAACTTCATACAGTTCTGCCGAATAGGATTGATTTACCAAAACAGTAAGAAGTCTCGGCAAGGTTTGTTCCTCATTTCTCGCTGCAATTACCACAGAAACTGTTTGCTTCTTGTTATTAATTATTTTTTTCTTTGAACTAAATCCAAGATAAAAAAGACGCAGATAAAAGAGATAAGCAATCAAAGAAACACAAATAAGGCTAATAAAAATTTGTGATAACATCTTAGTAACCACCTTCCATCAATGATTCTATCAGCTCATCAATTGGATCTGTCACTTCCAATGAATCCGGCTTCCACTTCCACCACAAAAGGCTATCCGGTCTTTCTACATATTTGTTATTTTTCATAATCTTGGCTCCACGTAGATCGATATGTTCGGGTGGTGTTTTTTTACGCCAAACAACTGAGTCCGGCCAACTATAGGCAAGACTATCAACAAAATATTCAACTTCGCTAATATCATTTTGGCGATAAATTGAAGGCTGGAATTCATATAAATATTCCTCAGGTGTCACACCGATCTTTAATGATTTCACATAATCCGGTGTTTTATGCCATTTCCCGTTCAACAAGTAATACAAGCTATCAATCTCTTGATGTAAAACAAGTTCCGGATATGGCTCAAGCGAATCACGTTTCGCAAAATTTATAATTGTACGATATTTTCTTGCACCATCGGTCCATTTATAAGGTCTTCCACCCAGATCGATAACCAGAGAATCACGTTCATTTTCTCTAAATGTTGTTGGAAAGAAATTATAATTGAGGCTATCTGAAAGCGGAGTTGGCTGAGTTCCATTAATAAAGATCTCATCAATAGTTTCTTCATAACTATATTTTGGAAGTAAACCGGTTTCTTTGGAAATGGTTTCGGTTATAATTCCTTCCGGTCTTTCAAAGTTATAAATAGAGCCATCAATAATCGGGTTTCCATTTTTATCTTTTGGCGAATCGATTTCAATAGCCTTTTTCATAATATAGGGCCAGGATGGGAGCGCTGCCGAAGCACCTGACTGTGCATTCCCCAGGCTTCTATTATCATCAAATCCAACCCAAATACCGGTTACTAATTTCTTATTATAGCCAATAA
>DAOWES010000087.1 GCA_030638385.1 Candidatus Cloacimonadota bacterium
CGACGTGGTCAAATAGATAGAAATGCAACAATGCTTTCTCAAAAAGCATTGCAAGAAGGTTATCCGCTGATGATGTTCCCGGAAGGAACAAGAAAATCTAGCTCGGCTAAACCCGGAATTGGGAAAATGGCTTACGAAACTCGAAGCAATATAATTCCTGTATTTATTCAATATCCAGCTAGCTTGCTTAAAGCATTGTTTAGGAAAGATAGCTTAAAAATCGTAATCGGCGAAAAAATCATAATTGATGAATTTGAAGAATTTGAAAATCGCAAAGATGCTTATCGGTTTATTGCAAAATACACTTTAGAAAGAATTTTGGAACTGGAAAATGAATGTTAGAATTGCAAAAAATTCAGGATTTTGTTTTGGTGTGAAACGCGCGATTAAGATCGCGATGAATGCTGCTGAGAATGATAAAAACACAGTAACTCTTGGCCCGATTATCCATAATCCGCAAATGGTGCAAAAACTGAAAAATCAAGGAATCATTTCTGTAGACTCTTTAGAAGAAGTAAAGGGAAGAAGAGTTATCATTCGTTCCCATGGCATCGAAGAAGACAAGAAAAGAAAATTACTTGAAAAAAGCGCAGAAGTTATCGACGCTACTTGTCCTTATGTTTCCAAAACTCAGCAACATGGAGCTCAACTTTATAATGAAGGTTATAAAGTGATAATTTTTGGTGATGAGAACCATCCCGAAGTTGTAGCGTTGAAATCGTATGTGCCGAATAATCAAGCATTGGTTATTTCAAATGAGACAGAATTGGAAAATTTCCATTTTAATAAAGTTGGAGTAATTTCTCAAACTACCAGAAAATTATCCGGTCTACAAAAAGTTGTAGAAAAATTATTGGAAATCAGCGCAGAAGTTCGGGTAATAAATACGATCTGTAATGCCACATCAGTGCGACAAGAAGCGACTGCAAAGCTTGCAAAAGCAAGTGAATTAATGATCGTCATTGGTGGGAAAAATAGTTCAAATACAAAAATGCTTGCCAGGATTTGCAACGAACACATAAAAACGTTCCACATAGAAACTTCAGACGAAATTCGCAAAGAATGGTTTGATGATATTAAAGAAAATCTGGGGATTACAGCAGGCGCATCAACCCCGGATTGGATTATAGTAGAAGTTTATAATAAAATATTAGAATATATTGGGGATGAAGAAAAGCAAATCGAAAAATTTGATGACATTCCCATTTTCAAGGAGGACAAATGTTAGTTAACGATCAAAATGAAGTTAAGGATCTTAAGGATCCTATCGAAGAAGTTAATGTCGAAGAAGTTAATGTAGAAGAGAAAACAGAGACTTTTGAGAACAAAGAAGAAAAAGAAGAAGAGAAAAAGGAAAAATCACCGGAAGAAGAGATGATGGAGCTCTTTGATGAGCATTTCAGCAAATTCAAAGAAGGCAAAATAGTTGATGGCTTAGTGGTTAATGTTGATGAACGTGCCGTTTTAGTAGATATTGGATTTAAATCAGAAAGCCCAATTTCAATCAAAGAATTTTCAAGCTCCAATATTCCCAAAACAGGCGATAAAATTCAAGTTTATATCGATTCAGTAGAAGATGGTTCCGGTCGTATTAAGCTTTCCAAAAAGAAAGCAGATTTCCAAATTCATTCCGAAAGATTAGAAAAGCTAATGGAAGATGAGACTCTCATCAAAGGCGTATTCCATCGTAGAGTTAAAGGTGGCATGATTGTTGAAGTTGAAGGTTTAGAAGCATTTTTACCA
This sequence comes from Candidatus Cloacimonadota bacterium, assembly GCA_030638385.1. Taxonomy (GTDB): domain Bacteria; phylum Cloacimonadota; class Cloacimonadia; order Cloacimonadales; family TCS61; genus DAOWES01. The sequence continues at coordinate 1,744 of DAOWES010000087.1, forward strand.
GGCTCACACATCTCTATTAAACCTATTCCAAATCTTGACCAATTCATCGGAAAAGAGAGTGAATTTAAAATCATCAAAATTGATAAAGAAAGAAGAAATATCATCGTTTCTCGCAAAAAAGTTCTTTTGGAGATGCAAGCAGAGCGTCTTAAAGAACTTAAAAACGTACTTGATAATGATGGCGAGATTGAAGGTGAAGTTAGAAATATAACTGATTACGGTGCATTTATAGATTTAGGCGGAATCGATGGACTTCTTCATATCACTGATATGAGCTGGGGACACATCAAACATCCATCTGACATGCTTAATATCGGCGATAAAGTGAAAGTGAAAGTTCTTAGTTACGACGAAGAAAACCAAAAAGTTTCACTTGGCTTAAAACAATTAGTTCCACATCCATGGGAAAACATTGAAACAAAATATTCAGAAGGTTCAATTGTTAGTGGAAAGATAGTAAATGTTACAAATTATGGTGCATTCATTGAGCTTGAAACAGGCGTGGAAGGATTAGTTCATGTTTCAGAAATGAGCTGGACAAAGAAAGTTCGCCATCCAAAACAAATTGTAAAAATTGGTGATCCGATTAAAGCTATCGTTCTTTCTGTTTCCAAAGAAGATCATAGAATTTCTTTAGGCATGAAGCAAATGGAAGCAAATCCATGGATTACTATTGATGAAAGATATCCGGTTGATACTCAATTGGAAGGAGTTATTAAAAGCATCACTCCATTTGGAGTATTTGTGGAGATTGAGGAAGATATCGAAGGTCTTGTGCATATCTCAGATATCTCTTGGACAAAAAGAATTTATCATCCAAAAGAAGTTTTCAAACGTGGCGATAAAATCAACGTAAAAGTATTAGCTATCGACACTACGCTTCATCGCATCGCTTTGGGCGTTAAACAACTTGCTGTAGATCCATGGGACAATCTTGATGGAAAACTACCTATTAATACTGAATTGGATGCTAAAATCGTTAAGATAATCCCAAAAGGTGTTCTGGTTGATGTACAAATTGATAATTACTTAGTTGAAGGATTTGTTCCACTTTCTCACCTGGCAATTCCAGGATTGAAAAATGTTGAAACAGCTTTCCGTCTTGATGAAGAAATTCCGTTAAAAGTTATCGAACTTGATTTAGAAAATCGTCGTCTTATCTTAAGCGTAAAAGCTTATTTCTTTGGAAAAGACAATGCAGAACTTCAAAACTTTATTGATTCACACTCTATGATAAATGAAGTAGAAGTTGCAAGCGAAGAAACTGAAGAAGTTGTAGAAGAAGCTGTAACTGAATAATTTATTGAGAAATATAAATTCTAAGAGCGACAGTAATGTCGCTCTTTTTTATTTTGGGAGTACATTATGATGATTTTTTTAATCGGCTTCATGGGTAGCGGTAAAACATATCTGGGAAAAAAAGCAGCCTCAGAATTAAAGCTTTCATTTTATGACCTAGATAATGAAATTGAAAAGAAAACCGGATTATCAATATCGAAGATATTTGAAAATAAAGGGGAAAGATATTTTCGAGAAATTGAAAGTGAGATCTTATTAAATTGGGATAAACCGGGAATTATTGCCACTGGCGGTGGCGTGATTGAGATGGAGAAAAACAGGAATTTCCTTAAAAAACAAAAAACTATTTGGTTGGATGTTGATTGGGAAACTATCTACTCTCGAATAGAAAAAAGCAAACGCCCCCTAGTGAAACAACTGACAAAAAATGATTTATTTACCCTTTATGATAAAAGAATTAATAAATATCGAATTTGTGCTAATAATACCTATAACTCAAATGAAATTAACTTGTCGTTATTCATAAAACATTGTTTTGAGATATAATTTTAAATTCAATTCCAAACTACTCACACACTAAAGCTAAAGCCCCGAAATATCGGGGCTTACTCATTATTTCAAAATAGCGAAAAAAGTGGAGGCAGCTGAATTCTCGGCTAACTCCACTTTTTAATTTATTTCATCAAAATCATTTTCTTCATAGTAATAGTTTTTCCGGCTTGGAATTTGTAGAAATAAATCCCACTCGCAACTTGCTTGCTAGAGTTATCTTTTCCACTCCAAACCGCAGTATGATATCCTGCTTCTTTTACAGCATCAACCAATGAGCATACTTTTTGACCTCTTATATTATAAATGTCGATAGAGACATTTTCGTCAGAGCTAAGAGCATAACGAATGGTTGTGGTAGGATTAAATGGATTTGGATAGTTACCTTTAAGTTCCGTTACTCTTGGTATTAAATCAGTCGCATGCATTTCATTTCCTGTTCCGGCAAGTTTAACTGAAACATCCGGACTATTGGCATCATTAGATCTAATAGTAAGTTCACCATAATACTTAAACTTTTTTGTTGGAGCAAAAGTAACAGTTACGTCAAAACTTTCACCGGCAGCAATCGCAAAAGCTTCGGCACTAACATCAAATGCTTTAGTAACAATTATGTTCCCGACAAGTTCAGCCTTTCCTAAGTTACTGATTGTGAATACTTCGGTAACTGTTTCATTTACTGCAATATCGCCAAAGTCGATATCATTTGTATTGATACTAAAGATAGGAGCTTCAAGCAATATTCCACCATCAGGAAAGAAAATCATATCGATCCAAGCACAATCATCATCACTACTAAAGAAACCATCTTTTTCATATGCCCAAGTAAAAGTTACTTGGCCGGCAGCAACATCAAAATTTTCTTCTGACCAAGAATCACATCCGGACCATTCACCCATTTTAGTATCATTAACATAGAAACAAAGCTTATCATAATTATTTTCTGAAGAGATTTTTTTCCAAAAAATAATTTCTCCATCTTTTTCCACATCCATTGTGATAGAAATTGATGCTGTTTGACTGTTGTCTATATCTGAGCTTTTCATACTATACGAACCTTCGTAAGCATCTGAATCAATCTCCCATCCATTTGCTCCCTGTGCCCAAGCAAATGAACTAAAATCACCAGTTTTAAAATCATCAAATATCAAGCCTATAGAAGAAGAGTATGTACTATTGGCTGCATACTTTCCGGAATTAATAGTTATGTCTAAACTCCCAATAGAGCCTTTTTCAGCATCATCAGCAACAATGATTTCAAAAATTGCTACCCCGGTTTCGCCGCCATTAAGTGCATCCATATCAAATATTGTAGAAACAATTGAAATAAGATTTGGTGTTGAAGTAGTAAGTTTTGCCGAAATTACTTTAGATGAAGCTTCTCCAGCATTTATTATAGGAATTGTAACTGTTGCTGTTTCACCAGCCTCCAAAAAACCATCCTTTCCGGAATCTGCAATTCTCATCTCTCCAATTTCAAATTTAGGAGCACTCATCAATATATTTAATGAACCGGTATATTCTAATTCTGCTCCGGTTATTGAAACTGTAAACTCTACATCGTGCAGATTGGGAATCTCATCAGAGACGTCGATTCCAAACACATCTGAGAAAGAAACTGTTGCATTAGGAGCAATTATTCC
>DAOWES010000190.1 GCA_030638385.1 Candidatus Cloacimonadota bacterium
CATTCACATCAGAATAGATCTCGATTTTATCGGCCTTAAGAGCAGCAGCAACTATCGCCGCAGTTGTATCGCTACCACCTCTACCCAATGTAGTGATTTCAAAACTTTCAGAAATTCCTTGATATCCGGCAATTACAGGAATTTTTCCATTTTGTAAGCATGATAATATTTTACTTGGATTAACCTTATTAACGCGAGCATTTCCAAAATTATCATCTGTGATAATTCCGGCTTGAAATCCTGTTAAGGCAATTGCATCAAGTTTTGCAGCTCGAAGTCGCTGCACCATAAGCACAGCAGAGATTATTTCACCGCAAGAGGTTAATAAATCCTTTTCTCGCTTTTTAATATCGATTAAACATTTTTTTGCTTCATCTATCAGAGTGTCGGTTGAATATGGGTCACCTTTTCGGCCAATGGCAGAAACTACTATCACAGGCGAAAAACCTTCTTCTATTGCTGAGCGAATTTTCTCCAAAGCCATCAATCTACCAGCTTCATTTTGCAGGGAGGTTCCTCCAAATTTCTGCACTAAAATTCTCATTCCAGTCCTTTTTCAATCAATTTCTCTGCAATCTGAACAGCATTAAGAGCTGCTCCTTTGCGCAGATTATCTCCCACAATCCACATACTAATCCCATTTTTCACATGCAAATCTTTCCGAATTCTTCCCACTAATACTTCATCATAGTATTTTGTCATTATCGCTAACGGATATTTACTTGTCTTTAATTCATCCACTAGCTTCACTCCGGGAGTCTCAAGTAATATTCTTTTTATCTCATCAACTTCAATTTTAGATTCAGTTTCGATGTAAACAGATTCGGAATGACCCTTGAATACCGGAATACGAACTGCTGTAGCATTTATTTTTATAGAGTCGTCATTAAAGATTTTTCTAGTTTCATGAATCAGTTTCATCTCTTCTTTACTAAAACCATTATCCTCAAAGACATCAATGTGTGGAATTGCATTAAAAGCGATCTGATGCGGATATACTTCTCGAACGATCTCCTCATTATCCAAAACGGCCATTGTCTGATTGGTTAGCTCTTCTATAGCTGCTTTTCCACTTCCGGAAACTGCCTGGTATGTGCTAACGACAATACGCTTGATTTTTGTTGTTCGGTAAATAGGATTCAAAGCTATTGCCATTTGGATTGTTGAGCAATTTGGATTGGCAATAATCCCCTCATGCTCAAATATGTGATCAGCATTAACTTCCGGAACAACCAGGGGCACGTCGTTGTGCATTCGGAAAGCGCTACTATTATCAATAACAACTGTCCCGCTTTTTGCCGCAATAGGAGCGAGTTTTTTACTCACAGCAGAACCTGCACTAAATAGAGCAATATCAATCTCAGAAAAAATACCTTCTTCATAAGATTGCACGTTTAATTCCTCTTCACCAAACTTCAGTTTTTTCCCTTCAGAACTTTCTGAAGCAATAAGAACTAATTCATTAATTGGAAAATTTCGTTCATGTAAGATTTTTATCATTTCAAGACCGACTAATCCTGTCGCTCCCACAACTGCAACATTGTATCTTTTCATGTTAACCTCTTTAATAAAAAACGAGATGAACATTTCTGCCCACCTCGTACTGAATATTTTTATGACTATTTCATCTCAGCTTTAATAACTTTAGCTAAGCGTTTCACACCTTCAAGATTAGATTCTTTATCCATATATGAGAAGTTAATACGCATTGTATTTCTTCCTTCTCCATTGCAATGGAACACATTTCCGGTTACAAATGCAACTTTCTCCTCAATCGCTTTCACAAATAATTTTTCAGCGTCCATATATTCCGGGAGTGTTACAAATAGGAATAAGCCACCTTCCGGTTTTGTCCAAGTAACTCCTTCCGGCATATACTTGTCAAAAGCAGCCATCATCGCTTCTTTTTTCTCTTTATAAATAGCGATAGTTTTTACTAAATTCTTTTTATAATATCCTTTATCGATATATTTTGCGGCAATTTTTTGCACAAATGGACTTGTGCAAAGATCGGCAGATTGCTTTGCTGTAACAAATTTATCGGTGATTTCAGGATGTGCGATAATCCAGCCAACTCTAAAACCAGGAACAAATATTTTTGAAAAAGTTCCCATCGTAATTACATGACCAGTATTATCTAAAGCATAAAGTGATTTTTGTTCTTCACCTTCGAAACGTAGTTCCTTATAAGGGCTATCTTCAATGATCAAAACATCATATCTTTTTGCAATTTCAATAACCTTCTTACGTCGCTCTTCCGGCATAGTAAGTCCTGCTGGATTTTGGAAATCCGGAATTATGTAGATAAATTTTGGTTTTTCACCATTCGCTTTCATTTTGGCAAGTGCTTCTTCCAGTTTTTCAGCAATCATCCCATGATCATCAAATTCTATTCCAACCGGTACAGCACCATAAGCATTAAATGCACTTAATCCACCTAAATAAGAAGGTAAGCCGACGATAACTTTATCTCCACGATCGATAAAAATCTTTGCGAGTAAATCTAATCCCTGTTGAGAAGCTGTTGTAATCATAACATTTTCTAATTGGATATCGAAACCTTGAGAACGATAATTTTCTACAATAATTTCACGAAGTCTTTTATCGCCTTCGGTTGAACCATATTGCAATGCTTTGTCAGAATCTTCATCCAATACTTCCACAACTACTTCCTTCAATTCTTCAACAGGAAAAGTTTTGGGATCCGGTAAACCTCCGGCAAAAGAAATAATGTCAGGATTATTTGTTAACTTCAATAACTCTCTAATCGCTGATTTTTTCATTCCTTTAACATTTAGTGACATAATTTCATTAAAATCGCTAATCATCTTAGACTCCTAATTATTCATTTATTTATTTTTCTTTTTGTATTTTTGCCGGCTATGAAAATATAGATCTTTTCTTTATTAACAAACTCTAGCAGATCAATAATGAATAGATAATTAACAATTATAAACTAATTGTTAATGTATTTTTCTATTTCATATTTTTTAATTTGTTTTTTTATATTATCTAATATTTGTCTATCAATTTTTATCTCTACTATTTGCACTTCATTTACCTCATCAATATCTTCACAAATAACTTCTGCATTTTCATGAATATACGAAATTAGTTTAGGAAGCTGTAAAGGTATTTTCAGAATTGTAGTTTTTCCCTTTTTATCAATAAATTCAGCAATTTTTTGATCTAATTCATCTAAGCCATAACCTGTTTCTGCACTGATAAAAACACAATGTCTATAAGTACTTAACAGCCTTTTCTTTGTAAAGTTAAAGTACTTAGATTCTTGTAAATCGCATTTATTAAAAACCATCAAAGTATCCAAGTCATCGGCACCAATTTCTACTAAAACATTTTCCACAGCTGCAATCAATTCTTCCAAATTTGAATGAGAAACATCAACCACATGCAAAAGCAAATCTGCTTCTACCACTTCCGTTAAAGTTGTATGAAAAGATTTTACTAATCGATGGGGCAATCTTCGAATAAATCCAATTGTATCTGTGAGAACAATATCCTGCTCATGATATCCTTTCAAGCTTCTTGTTTTAGAATCAAGCGTTGCAAAAAGTTGGTCAGCAACATAGCGTTTTTCGTCGGTTAATTTGTTAAACAGGGTAGATTTGCCGGCATTTGTATAGCCCACCAAGGAGATGGAGATAAAATCTTCGCGATTTTTTCTTTTTGTTTCGGAAACCCTATCAAGTTCGATCAATTTTTGTTTGAGAAATGTGGTTCTCTTTCGAATTTCACGTCGATCGATCTCTATCTGAGTCTCTCCCGGACCTCGAAAGCCGATACCACCTTGAATACGTGAAAGATGTTTCCACAGATTTTTCAGTTTCGTATAATTATATTCTAGCTGGGCAAGTTCAACTTGTAATTTTGCTTGTTTTGTGCGAGCGTGTTTGGCAAAAATATCTAAAATTATTTCAGTGCGATCTACCACATTACATCCGGTTAAATCGGAAATATTCCGAGATTGTGATGGCGATAGATTATTATTAAAAACTAAAGTTGATACTTCTTCTGCTTTTGCTCGGGCTGCAATTTCTGCGATTTTACCTTTGCCAATATATGTTGCAGTATTTGGGCGAGGTAAGCTTTGCACATACAGATCAACTATCTCTGTATTCGCTGTTATCGCAAGTTGCTTTAGCTCTTCCATCGATTCCAAATAATGTTCTCGTTTCTCGTCGGCATAAATTACACCAACGAGAAAAACTTTTTCTTTATTCTTTTTAATGTCTAACATCTACCGCCTTAATTGCAGATCACGTTTTTAAAAATGTAGTATTATCCTTCGTAAACCAATACTTTTTTGTTATCTTTGCGCCAATCAAAATATTGTTCTTTTACTTCCAATTTCCACAATGTCTCTTTATCGCCACTCTCAAAACCCAAAATATTCAAATAATGCATTCTGCCATCTTTACCTTTAAAACTTTTCTGAGGTAACTCTACTTTAATTTCACCCTCTTTTTTAAGAATGGTAACTTCATTAAGGTATACACCTTCACTCAATTCAATAATAGCTCTTGCTTCAACAATTCCTGCACTAACATCTCTAAATTTAATTTTCATCTTTTCCTCATCTATTTTTTTTGACCAATCTCTTTTAAAAGCTCAATAAACCATTCTTGCGTAACATCAAATGGCTTACCTCCCTTTATTCTATCAAATTCAATACAGCGAAGCTTATCATTATGATCTTCATCAATACCTACCACGCCACTATTTCCCTGAAGAGCATTCAATACAGCCAAATCTGCTGTTTCAATAATCATCTCAAGATCTCTTGCTCCGGGAGCAGCTGAGCGGGCAAAGTATCCCGATTTTTGCACAAGAACTTTTTCGGCAGAAAGCTTCTTAGCAAACTGTTTTGCAAACCATTGACCGGGATTAATTTCATCTATTCGAACATGTCCAAAGGCATCTCTGGCAACGACTTCACCATTCGCTTCCATCTCGTTCACAATATCTTCTACACCAGCGCCTTCACTTAGGAAAATATTTACGGAATCTTTTTCATCCAATAATTTAACCAATCTTTTTGTTTCTGTTTCTATGTCAATTGGCATTTCAGGTAAATATATTGCATCCACATCCCAGCGGTCTTTATTCAATAAAACTTCAGGAAGAAAATCCTTTGTTTTCAATAATTTACGATATTCCAAAGCTGTAGCGGCAGTTAACCATCCACATTTTCGTCCCATCACTTCGTGAATTATCAGTTGGCGTGAGCTAGTAGTATTTTCATTTGAAACATTATCAAAAAAAATCGCACCTTGCTCAGCAGCAGTAAAAGCACCTAATGTTTGCTTTATTGGAAAAACATCATTATCGACAGTTTTGGGAATCCCTACAACTGTAAGATCATAGCCATGTTGCTTTAAATAAGCCGATAAATCTGCTGCGGTGGTATTTGTGTCATCTCCGCCGATTGTATGCAAAATTGTTACACCATCAGCTTGTAATTGTTTAGCTGCAACTTCCAACGGGTTTTCTCCCGGTTTCACATAACCATTCTTCACACAATTTTCTGCGTTTGAAAGTTTTACACGACTATTACCAAAAACACTTCCACCAAATTTATATAAACGTTCAGCATATTTGCGAACTTCCGGAGTTACTGTGATACTGTTACCTTTAAGTAATCCCTTATATCCATGTAAATACCCGATAATTTCTGCTTCAGGAGCAACTTCTGTATATTTTAGAATTAATCTTCCAATTGAAGATGATAAACATGGAGCGATACCTCCGGATGTTAATATTGCTATCTTAGTTTTTACGCTGTAAGCCATTATGCCTCTCACTTAGTTTTTTTGTTTAAACAATTTATTTATGGGAATAATGACAAGATTTTTTTATTAGCCTATTATGAATTAATACATTATTTCGTCATTTCAAGCCCATCCACAACTTCCGGATAGGCTCTGTCGAGAGCTCTTAAGTTATATTCGCCAGAAAGATTTCCCGCCAATTCTCGGCTCACACTTCGTTGCAAGTTAAGTTTTGCCGGAGACTATTTCAGCATCATCATCTTATTAATTTTATTATAAGAATCTGATTGCAACCTATAGAAATAGATTCCGGAGCCATAAGCTTCCGCATTCCATTCAAAAGTATGAGTTTCTACTTGAGCTCTAAATGTTTCAGAAAGAATCTTCTGACCTTTTCCATTATAGATAGTTAATTCGGCAGTTTCTCCATCCTTAACTTCAAAGCTAATAGTTGTGCTGGGATTAAATGGATTTGGATAATTAGCATGCAACAAAGTTGCTTCAGCTAGCTCGGGAACTTCTTCTTCTTCTTCTTTTTCAATAGTTACGCAAACAGGACCATAAAATTCGGAAGTTCCATCCAAATTAAGAGCTTCTACCCAATAGCGATAAGTTTCACCAACCCTAACTTCGTAATCTTCAAAATAATATTTATGTGTTTGTGGGGAATTATTGGAAGCAATAAGACTTGAAGAATACTCAAAATGCTCAAAAGTTGATTGCGAACGATAGATAATATACCCATTCATTTCACTTTCAGATTCGGTAACCCAATTTAGCCGAACGCATTGATCTTCACTAACTATCGCTGTGAATGCTTTGAATGTAACCGGCAAAGGTTGATCGCCGTCAATAACAATATCATCAACATAAATCCCATCATTATCATTAACAATCTCTTGAACATCGATAAAGACTTTAGCATAGGCGCTATTTTCCGGAGCTTCCTTACTACGCGAAATCTGCTCCCATGTATTAAACGAGCTGAGAGTACTGCCATTGGGAGAATCAGATAAAATTTCCGTATACGATGAATCGTAATAATAGATCTTAACTCTAACTTTAGAATCAGATATTACACTTTGTTCTATTGATTGATCTACATAAAACCAAACTGAAACAGTATAACTTTGACCAACAGTCACACTTACAAAATTAGATGAAACACCGCGCCCCGAATAACTAGACGTTGGCTCTTGAAATAAACAAGACTTACTCTCACTATGCACTGTCGTTGTGCTTATTGTAATTTTACTCAATGTCCCAATTTTCGTCCAATTATCAAAATCATTTTCAAATCCGGGATTTAGTACATTAATTGAAAATAAAAAACTGAACACTATTAAAATTGTTAAACTTAAAATAATTCTTTTCATTCCCCTCTCCTTTTAAAAATCACCTCAACATCATCAATTAAAGTTAGTTAAATTGTTTTTTTGTCCCCCCCCCCATTTGTTATTTAACTAATTTTTATTATAGTAAATACATAATTAATTATCAGCTTAAATAACTATTGAAAATTCACTGTTCGACTCATTAATTGTCAAATAGATTTATTTTTGTAAATTAAGTAACCATCCATAAACTTATTTGTTTACAAAAAATTGGAGCAAAAAGAATTTGAAAAAAAA
>DAOWES010000090.1 GCA_030638385.1 Candidatus Cloacimonadota bacterium
AACAATAATGAAACCGCAAAGGCGGAAAGGGAACATGAATTAGATTTTGAAAGAGGTAGATTAAGGTTAATCGAAATATAAGGTTTTGCGTTTTTAGTACTCTTAGCGGCTAAATTTCCATATATTTTTTTGTCTTTCCATTGTTCAGTATATTCAATCTTTATTATCTTGTAGCTTCGTGCGCTTGATTTGGGTTGACAAAATAAGGACTCATTTTTCTTTCCTTTCCAAAATAATAAAAAATATCAAGGGTGAAGCATGTTATTTACTTGATAAGAAAGGAGATTGCATTGAAGAATATTTTAGTAATGGGAGCTGCCGGACAGATCGGTTCAGAATTAGTTGTTGAGTTAAGAAAAAAATATGGGAAAGAGAACGTTGTCGCTTCTGATATTCGTACTGTAATTCCCACTGAAATTAAAGATGGGCCTTATGAAGTTTTGGATGTTTTAGATTCGGTTAAAATTGCCGTCGTAATCAAAAAACATAATATCGATACAGTTTACAATTTAGTCGCACTGCTAAGTGCAGTTGGAGAAGCAAAGCCGAAATTATCATGGGATATTAATATTGGTGGATTGGTAACTCTATTGGAATTAGCTCGCGAATTGGATTTTGCCTTGTTCACTCCCAGCTCTATTGGTGCTTTTGGGCCTGAAACTCCAGCTGATAATACTCCGCAAGACACTATTCAGCGTCCAACTACAATTTATGGTGTAACTAAAGTTGCCGGTGAACTTTTATGTGATTATTATCACAAACGTTTTGGAGTAGATACTCGCGGTGTTCGCTATCCCGGAATTATTTCCAACGTAACTCTTCCTGGTGGAGGAACCACCGATTATGCTGTTGAAATTTATTATAAAGCAATTGAAGAGGGAACATTTACCTGTAATCTTCCCGCCGGAACTTTCTTGGATATGATGTATATGCCGGATGCTGTAAAAGCTGCTATTGACATTATGGAAGCCGATCCAAGTAAGCTTAAGCATCGTAATTGTTTTAATGTAGCTTCAATGAGTTTTGATCCTGAAATGATTGCTGCAGAAATTAAGAAGCATATTCCCGAGTTTGAACTTAAATATGATATCGATGAAGTTAGAGCAAGAATAGCTGATAGTTGGCCAAACAAAATGGATGATTCCGCTGCTCGTGAGGAGTGGGGTTGGAAGCCTGATTTTGATATTACTTCAATGACAAAAGACATGATTGAAGTTCTTGGCACAAAGCTTAAGAAATAATTATGATTTTTGGTACAGGAATTGATATTATTGATATTTCAAGAATAAAAAAAGCAATTGATAATAACGATGGTTTTGTGAAGAAAGTATTTACAAGTTCCGAAGTTGAATATTGTAATTCTAAGAAGAAATATGCTGAATCTTTTGCGGCAAGATTTGCTGCCAAGGAAGCATTTTTAAAGGCGATCGGAATTGGTTGGCGAGATGGAATTGGTTTTGCAGATGTGGAAGTTTGCAATAATGAACTTGGGAAACCGGAATTGGTTTTACATAATCTTGCCCATAAGTTTTGTGAAGATAACAATATAGGGAATATTAGTGTGTCGCTTAGTCATTCCAAAGATTTGGCGACAGCAATTGTGATATTAGAAACCTTATAGATTAGAAATCAAATAAAGAGGATATTATGGCTTTAGGAAAATTAAATAATGCGCTAAGAAGAAATGTTGAAGATCTTCAGGCTACGGGAAGAGATAAAGGTGCTGAGATGGTTATTACTAAGATCATCAAAGCAGCAGGAGATAAAGGACCTCGATATATTATCGCCGGAAAGGGTGAGCAGGAATTTATCAAGATGAATGCAAATTCCTATTTAGGAATGTCGATGAATCCGGAAGTTATCGCGGCAGAAGAAAAGGCTGCTGCCGAATTTGGTGTGGGACCCGGTGCTGTTCGTTTTATTAGCGGAACTCACACACCTCATATTCAGCTTGAAAAGAAATTAGCAGAATTTCACGGTAGAGAAGCCGGGATGATTTTTAGCTCTGCTTATGTAACCAGTCTGGGAGTAATTTTTCCACTTACAACGAGCGAAACGGTTATTATTTCTGATGAGTTAAATCATAATTGCATTATTCAAGCAATGAGGTTATCTCGTCCTGCTGCAAAAATGATTTATAAGCACAATGATATGAAAGACTTGGAAGCAAAATTAGCAGAAGCTGTTGGCAAAGGAAAACGCTGTTTAGTTATTACTGATGGTATTTTTAGTATGCGAGGAGATTTTGCTCCATTTGCTGAACTTGCAGAGATTTGTGCAAGATTCAATGATAAATTTGAAGAAGGTGTAATCTCAATTGCTGACGATTCTCACGGTGTGGGTGCCTTTGGCAAAACAGGTAGAGGTACAGAAGAATACACCGATGCAAAAGTAGATATCTTAGTGGGGACACTGGGGAAAGCTTATGGTGTGAATGGAGGCTATGTGGTTGCTTCAAATGAAGTAATTACTTATCTTCGTGAAACTGCTCCAATGTATATTTATTCAAATCCGATTACTTGCTCAGAAGCTGCCGCAACTATAAAAGTTTTGGAAATATTAGATAGCCCTGCCGGTGTAGAAATATTGGCTCATTTGGCAAAAATGACCAAGAAATTTGAAGATGGTTTAATTGCTCTTGGTTATGAAACTATCAAAGGCCCACATCCGGTTGTGCCACTTATGGTTCGAGATACAGCGGAAACTACAAAGCTGGTTAATTACCTTTCGGAAAATGGCATATTGGGAACTGGATTGAATTTCCCGGTTGTTCCAAAAGGTGATGAAGAGATTCGTTTCCAAGTTAATGCAGATCATACAGCTGCTGATATTGATTTTGTGTTATCTATACTGAAAAAATATAAAGAAAATAAATAATTTGAAATAATACTAAACCC
>DAOWES010000079.1 GCA_030638385.1 Candidatus Cloacimonadota bacterium
CAAAGCAGTCATGACATGACAGTAGTAGTAGTCATTCTTTAACTCATTGCAATAAGAGATCTTTTGACGGAGCCTGTCCTGAGCTTGTCGAGTAATTCTTCTTGTTACTACTATCGAAGAATGCCTTAACTTCTTATATTGCAATATCCTTCGTCTCCGCTCAGGATGACGATATTTGATGATCTCAGACTTTTTTACAACCCCTAAGCTGTCCCCATTTACAAGGGGACAGTTTGGGGCACTTGGCGAAGAATCTATCTAAGAATTGTGTATCAATCCAATATAGACATTTCATGAGAGTAGCGTGAGAGAGCTTCTCAATGTGACAAATGGTAGGATAGTGTGAGCTAAATTCACTCATTTATGAATTTTCCTTGATTACAATTTTTAAAATCTGAATTTTGTCTTACGGAGGAGTTATGAAAAAATCTGTTAAACAAGAGCAATTAGAGAAGAAGATATTGAAAAGATTAAGCGGAATTTCCAAAGCTGTAGCTGAATATATTTTTGCAGATGAAGAAATTCAGATATTACACGATTATGCAAATATCGTTTCGATAAAAAGATTAGGTTTTAATGATCATGGTCCTGTTCATATGCGTACAGCTGCGCTAAATTCGCTGAAGATGTTTGATCTTTTGGAAAGAGCAGGCGTGAAATTGAATTTGGAAGTTGAAGGGATCGGGACAGTAGAAGATAGCCGCGTGGCAGTGTTAATAGCTGCATTGTTACACGATGTGGGAATGACAGTAGCACGTGGGAAACATGAATTTATGAGCTTGTATCTAGCCAAGCCCATTATTGAACGAATTTTGGCAAAGTTTTATGCCGATAATTATTCAAAGCAGGTAATTCTTCGTTCTTTGATAATTGAATGTATTTTTGGACACATGGCAACGCAGCCAATACACACTTTGGAAGCGGGATTGGTGCTAATAGGTGATGGTTGTGATATGGAACAGGGGCGGGCGCGCATTACTACAATTTTATCAGATAAACCCAAGGTCGGAGATATTCATCGATATTCATCAAGTGGAATAAAGAGAGTTACTATTCAGCCCGGTGAAGAACGAGCAATACAAATAAAGGTGGATATGACAGAATCTGTAGGCTTTTTTCAGATTGAAGAGGTGTTGTTTCCTAAAATTTTATCAAGTCCGGTCCGACATCATATTGAGCTAAAAGCCGGTGTTATTGGTAAAGAGATGAAAAAATATATTTAGTAAAAGAAATTTTGCCACTGAAGGCTTTATTGCTAGATCTTTTCGAACTCTCAGGTTTCCCAAAATATCCATTTCCCACTTAATTTTCCAAACATAGAAATCAGTGGGAATCAGTGAAAGCTAATGATAAAAAATTATATAATTTGTTCATTCATTACGCTCTAACTTTTTAGTCAAAAAAAAATCTTGCTATATATCATGTGTGATTATTTTTATGCCAAACAAAAAAAAGATATGTTAAGGAGATATTATAATGAAAGTTCATAATTTTAGTGCAGGTCCTGCTGTATTACCACAAGAAGTATTACGCGAAATTCAAGAAAATTTAGTTAATTATAAAGGTAAAGGCTTATCAGTATTGGAGATGAGTCATCGTTCCCCTGACTATATGGCAATAATTGAAGGTGCTCGTGCCAGATTATTGAAAATTATGGGATTAGGTGATGATTATACTGCTATGTTTTTACAAGGCGGTGCTAGTACACAATTTTTAACAATTCCTTTAAATTTCTGCGATGATAAAAAAGTTGCTAACTACATCGATACAGGTGTTTGGAGCTCTAAAGCTATCAAAGAAGTTAAAATCTTAAATAAAAAAGTTCACATTGCTGCTACTTCTGCAGACAAAGATTTTACTTACATTCCCAAAGAATGGAAATTATCTGAAAATCCTGCTTACCTTCACATTACAACCAATAACACAATTCGTGGAACTGAGTGGAAAATCGATCCTGATGTTCCTGCCGGTGTGCCATTGATTGCAGATATGAGCTCAAATTTCTTAAGCAGACCACTTGATTTTAGTAAATATGATATGATCTATGGTGGAGCTCAGAAGAATATCGGTTCTGCCGGTGCTACATTTGTAGTAATCAAAAAATCAATGTTAGAAAAATGCAATAAAGGCTTATCTACAATGATGGATTACAATACTCATGCCAGTAAAGATTCCATGTTCAATACACCTCCAACATTTGCAATTTATGTAATTGGCGAAGTGCTTAAGTGGATCGAGAATAATGGTGGATTGGAAGGTTTACAAAAAATCAATGAAGAGAAAGCGGCTTATATCTATGATGTAATCGATAGCTCAGATTTTTATCATGGAACAGTAGTTCAGGAAGATCGTTCATTTATGAATATTCCTTTCCGTCTTCCTTCCGAAGAGTTGGAAAAGAAATTTATCGAAGAAGCAAAAGCAAAGAATATGCTTAATCTTAAAGGTCATAGAAGCGTGGGTGGCTGCCGTGCATCTACTTACAACTCTCTTCCAATGGAATCTGCAAAAGCTCTTGCTGAATTCATGAAAGAGTTTGAAAAAAACAATAGTTAAGAAATAGATAAATATATTTGCGGGAAATTATTATGGTTTCCCGCATTTTTTTAGCTCAATGATAACTAAAACTGACAACAAAATAATAAAATTAGCATTTTTTACAGCTTTTGCTGTAACAGTGTACGTTTTAGAAAGTTTCATTCCCAAACCATTACCCTTTATGCGATTAGGTTTGGCAAATATAGTTGTTTTACTATTACTTATTTCTTCCGACTTCAAATCCGCATCAATTGTTGCTATAAGTAAAACAATCATCGGAGGCTTCTTTTCAGGAGCTTTGTTAAGTCCCACAACCTTGCTTTCTCTCTCAGGTAGCATTTTGTCATTATGTTTAATGTTTTTAACAATTCGCTCTCATTTTGGCTTTAGTATAATCGGCATAAGCATTATTGGAGCTGTAGCTCATAATCTAACTCAAATTGTTGTGGTTCGAATACTGCTTATTCGGGAAAATTCAATATTTTATTTGACGCCAATATTAGTAATTATGGGAATCGTTACAGGAATTGTAACCGGTTATCTTACCTATCTGATAAAAGATAGCCTTTTTGCAAAAGAAGATGAAGAACTTTTTAGAATAAAGAATTAGAGGAATTATATGAAAAAATATTTTTATAAATATTTGCTAATAATGTTAATGCTTGTAGTATTTTTTGCAGGTGTAGGATATGGGCTTTTTAAGTATTATAGTCGGGAATTACCCCCCCTTTCAGAATTACAAAGATTTGATATGAAAGTAGGTTCGGAAGTTTATGATAGAAATAATAATCTTATTCATATTTTTTCGGTAGAAAAGCGAAAGCTTACTAAGCTTGATGAGCTTCCATATTATCTCACCAATGGTTTACTGGCAGTTGAAGATAATGGCTTTTATAACCATTGGGGAATGGATCTTAAAGGTTTTATGCGCGCTATTGCGGTAGATGTGATGAAGGGTAGTTTTTCGCAAGGAGCTTCCACCATTACTCAGCAATTGGCAAGAAACATGTTTCTCTCTTTGGATAAGCAAATTCCTCGTAAGATAAAAGAGCTGCTATTGGCTATTCAGATTGAGCAAAATTATTCCAAAGATGAGATTTTGGAATTTTATTTTAACAAATCTCCTTTCGGACCCGGACTTTATGGTGTGGAAATTGCCGCAAACCGCTATTTCAATAAGGATGCAAAAGATGTAACCATTGCCGAAGCAGCCCTTCTTATTGGCATGCCTCAGCTCCCAAGTGGCTATTATCCATTTAGATATTATGAGCGTGCTTTAAGACGACGCAATTTAGTGTTGAATAGAATGTTGGATAAGGATATTATTACTCCTGCTGAATATGGTGAGGCTGTGAATTCAGAGATTGAGCTCTATTATTCCAAAGTAAATAAATCTGCCGATGATTATTTTGTGGAACATATTCGCAAACAATTGGAAAAGAAATATGGCACAACTCAGCTTTTTGCAGGAGGACTAAAAATCTATACAACTTTAGATATAGAACTTCAACAATATGCCGATAGTATTCTAAATTATAATCTTACAAAATTTGAAAATAAGAATAATTATAAAGTGAAATTTGGTGATTTTCCGGCCGATACTACCGATATAGTAACTGAATATGTACAGGGTGGTGTTTTCTCGATAGAACCTGAAAGCGGTTATGTGCGAGTGATGATTGGTGGTAGAAATTTTAACCATAGTAAATTGAATAGGATGGTACAATGTTACCGTCCGCCGGGATCTTCATTCAAGCCAATTGTATATACCACAGCTTTGCAAAATGGCTATACTCCTGCCACAATTATTCAGGATGAACCTGTTTCATTTATTCAATCAGATACTCTTTTTTGGAGTCCGAAAAACTACTCCAATAAAACATTTGGTTATACTCGAATGCGAATGGGTTTGAAGAAATCAAGAAATATCTATTCTGCTAAGATGACCTATGATATTGGCCCGAAAAAAATTGTGCAAAATGCCAAACGCTTTGGAATCTCTACACCACTTTATCCTGTCTATTCTTTGGCGGTTGGAAGTAATGAAGTTCGACCTTATGAATTGATCTCTGCTTATACAACTTTCCCAAATGGGGGAGAGCGAGTGAAACCTATTTTTATTCGCCGAGTAGAAGATAGTCGTGGAAATATTTTGCAATCTGCCGAAATTGAAAAAATTAGAGTAATTGATGAAAAAACGGCCTACTTGATGGCCAATTTAATGCAATCGGTAGTCGATGAAGGAACCGGAGTGGGTATCCGTTGGCGTGGATACAAATGGAATGCAGCCGGTAAAACCGGAACAAC
>DAOWES010000031.1 GCA_030638385.1 Candidatus Cloacimonadota bacterium
TTCATAAGTAAATTCATTGAAACTGAAAAAATTCATATTCTTAGCAGGTTTATTTCTATTCTTCACAACATCAGTACCATATAACTCTGTTATCAATTTATAGGAAAGTGAACCTTGAATATCAATTTTAACAAGCTCGTCAGATATATCTTTGATATTAACTTCTTCATTCTCTTTTCTATAAGAATTGATAAAATCTGCGTCTGCGACTAATCCACGTTCTTCATCAGTAATATCGTGCCCTGCATTGATCACTAATAAAAAGTTATCATTGGCAACTTTCATGATAATAAGATCATCCAAGACAGTTCCTTTTTCTGTTAGAAGCAATGTATATTTACATTGTCCAATTTTCATAGAAGAAATATTTGCCGGTAAGACCCTGTTCAATAAGGCTTCTGCATCTTTTCCACTGAATTGAATTTGAGCCATATGATCAATATTAAATATGGCTACTCTTTCTACTGCTTTAGCTTCTTCCAGCACACTGGTAAGATAATTAACAGCCATCTCAAATTCACCGAAATTACTTGTTTTTATAGGTTCAAAATTTCTATTTAAATGTTCAGCTAATCTTTGTTGATACCATTGTTCTGCATCCCACAAAGCAGTTTTTCTTGGTTCATTAGGAAAATCAAATCCAATTTTTTTCATCTTTACTCCTATTCTGATAATTTTATTGATGCTAAAATTTATGTCTCAAAATTTTTGTAAAGAATATTCCCTTTATAGAACTAGCCTATTATACTATTATTTAAATTTACTCTAAAAACCTCAAAAACACCCAAACCGGATAATTCTTAAAACTAGCTTTACTCTAATTTTGGAATAATATTGCATTATAGTTCATATTTGAATCTCATTATGCACCATAGGCGCACAAGCCTGTGCTCGTCTGCCTAGGCGGGCTTATAAATCTGGCA
Source organism: Candidatus Cloacimonadota bacterium (assembly GCA_030638385.1). Taxonomy (GTDB): domain Bacteria; phylum Cloacimonadota; class Cloacimonadia; order Cloacimonadales; family TCS61; genus DAOWES01. The sequence goes on from DAOWES010000031.1 coordinate 924, forward strand.
CGGATCGTCATTTAGTTAGTTATAAAATTTGAAATGTATTATTTTATTGATCACAAAAAAAAGTTATTGTCGAATAGGATTATTTTCATCAATCCTAACAGTTTACTTCAGCTTTCTTTCATATATCCCTTATTTAAAAACACTTTGCATGAAAACATTCTGCATAAAAAATAGAAAAATATATGATATTATCGCCGAAGCAATAGGTGTGGCTATCCAAGCCAAACTTATTTGTCCAAGCTTTTTAAAATTCATATTTCTTCCACCTTTTGCAAAACTAATTCCCATCACCGCCCCCACAACAGCTTGTGACGAAGAAACTGGGACTAGAGGAAATGTTGGCAAATGATGAGAAGCTAAAAAATCATACAATCCCTGAGATGCAAACAAGAACAATGTTATTGATGTTGCCAGCACAACCACTAATGCAGTAACAGGTGAAAGCTTGAATATCCCCGAACCGATTGTCATCATTACCTTTTTGGAATAAGTAAAGACTCCAATTGCAATTGCGATACCACCTATAAAAAACAATTGTTGTGCCGATGAAAGATGAAATATCCCGGCCACTGAAATCTCTTTAAATGGAGATAATTTTACAAAAATCCCCATTACATTACCAATATTATTTGCACCCAAACTGTAAGAGCCAAATGCACCCACAATTAATAATCCAATTCGAGTATAATAATCTATATGTAAGATATGAACTTTGGAGCTTTCAACAATTTTTTTTGTTAAATAAAAAAGCAAAAAAGCTATTATTGCAGTTAAAATGGGAGAAAATACCCAAGTACCGGCAATTTTGTACAATACCGAAAGGTCTGTTGACGTATGAGAATAGAAATTCCAACCAATAATCCCTCCCACAATAGCCTGACTTGTTGAAATGGGAAGTCCTATTTTAGTCATAAAAAATGAAGTGATTGCTGCTGCTGAAGCAACAACAAAAGCACCCGCGAAAGTATTGATTGCCCCCAGCTTCCCCAAGGTTTCGGCTGTGCCGGCTCCACTGGCTACTGCTCCCAATATCAAAAAGATACTACAAATAATTGCTGCTGTTTTAAACTTAATCATACGGGTTGCCACAGCTGTACCAAAGAAATTTGCCGCATTATTGGCTCCCAAAGACCATCCTAAAAAGAGACCACTAGATAAGAAAAATATTACGGTTAACATTTTGTCACTCTCCAATAAAACAACTTAAATTCTTCGTTTAATAGCATATACGGCTAAGCGCTCAGCCACCGATTCTGCCACATCAGACACTGCCACAATCTTTTCTGCAAAATATCTCATATGAACTTTCTGACTAAAATCTTCAATCTCATCACTATTAAAAATACCTCTTTTTAAATGCTCCTCCACATTATCAGCTTCATGTTCGTAAAAATGGACCCTATTTACGAAATCACTAACCATAGCAATGTCTCGAAAAAAAGCTCGAGCTCCTTTCACTACCTCTTCAACTGATTTACAAGAAAGCTCGGCAAGTTCAATAAAATCGCTTTTAAGAAAATCTGGGATTACAGGAGTTTCAATCGAAAACTGTTCCAATACTTTCTCGCAGATATCAACGATATCATCCAGCGTTTCCAAAAGACCTAAAACATCTCCACGAGATTCCGGTATAAGCATATAAGTATATAGTTTATGTTTAATATCGCGACGCACATTATCGGCATCAGTTTCTAAAACGGATATTTCTTTATAATTCCTCTCAAATTTATCATTTTTCCCACCTACATAAGCTCTCACACCCTCCAGAAAAATTAATCCTGCTGTGGTAACTCGATCGAGATAACCATCAATTTCTCCTTCAAGTTGTTTAGTTTTAGTATTAAATAAATTTGTCATACTTCACTCCTATCTATGCGTTTTCAAATATCTATCATACATCAATCCATGACGCAAACCACGATCACTAATTATTAAAGAATCTGCTTCAAAAATTTCCATAATCATTTTTATTATCCCAGCTCCTGCCAAAATGACATCTGCTCTTTTGGGATGAAGACCCATTATTTGTTTTCGCTCTTCAATAGTTTTATTTCTATATAAATTCATCTGTTTATTTACTTCGCCTAAATTCATTTCTGAGCCATGAATAACTTTGGGATCATATTTGATCATCTTATGCATAACTGCTCCCATTGTGGTTACAGTTCCACCTATCCCAATTAAATAGTCAGCTTTCTGTCCGGAAATTCTATCCAAAAATATTCTTTTAAGATGATCTTGCATTTTTTGCAATTCACTATCAGTTACAGGATCTGAAAGTAAAAATTCTTCGGTGGGATAAACTGCTCCCAGATTGACACTAATTCGATTTTCATAAGATACCCCATTCCCGAAAATAAATTCAGTACTACCACCACCGGTATCAAAAACCACCACTTTCCCACTTGTTTGTTTCATAAAAGATAACACAGAAAGATATGACAATCTTGCTTCCTCGCTACCGGAAATTATCTGGATATCTAATCCCAATTTTGCTTTTACTTTTTTTAGGAACAACTCGCTATTTTGTGCGACACGCAAACACATAGTACCAAGTGCAATTATCTCATTCACGTTCTCATCTTCAGCCATTTTCATAAATTCAGCCAATACTTCAATATTCCTCTGCATAGCCTCTTTAGAAATCAACCCGGTTTTTGAGACTCCTTCACCCAATCTAGAAATATTGCTAATATCCAATATTGTTGTTACTTTCATATTTTCAATTGCAAATAAGAAAAATTTAATTGAGTTTGTTCCAATATCTAATATTGCAAATTTATTCATTTATCTCTCCAAAGTCGAGCTTTTCCTATCTTCCCAAATTATGTAACTTACAGTTCAGAATGAGATTTGAAATCGTTTTAAATACAACATAAAGCAAGTTATTTTTGTTTTTCAATTATTTATTTATCTAAAAATCATTAAATTTTGGACAAAAAAATTGGCGAATAATCAAAATTATCCGCCCAACTAATTTTATATCTTAATTCCTAATTTTCTTATTTGTTTTTTCCTGATGTTTAGTATGATGAACATATCTATGATGAGCAGTTTTTGCAAATTTGCTAATTACATTTGATAAATCGGAGCATTCCCAAATCTTAACAAATTCCTCATTATCTAATAAAGAATTATCGATTTTATAATGTTCATCATTACTCGGTTCAAATAGTATTGAACTATCCGTTATATTAACTGTCCCACTATTGAACACAGACTTAAGAAGTTTAAAGGTTACGTAGGAAAAATAATTTGCAACATCTATCTGACCTTCCGAATTATTGATAGTGTTACGTAATTCATGAATCAACTCATTCCCTATCTGACTATAAGATAATTGATTTTTCATTTCTACCTCCTAATATTTGTAATTTTTGTTCCTTCATCATTTATAACTTTCGATAATATCTATTTTAGAGTCAAGCAATAAATGCTTTGCTAAGTTTTTTATCAATTCACTTATTTAACATTCAACTCCATATTTTTTTTTAGATGCAAAATCGATAGTAAAATTGATACATATTTCTCATTTTTCGATTTTACAACTTGACTTTATATCGAAAAATCAATATTTTAAAAACATAAGTAAATATAAGGAAAAATAATGCTAAAACATCCAAAAGACATATATAAGCCATTAATCATCCCAATCTTATTATTTATCATATCCACTTTGCTAGTTACAAGATGGTATGATCAATTACTCTCTTTTAATAATCCTCCAGAATTTAAGGCCTCTTTAAATTTTCTTCAATTTACACCATATATCCTTTTTACAGGATGCCTTCTTTTAGCTTTAAGATCAAATAGCAGACAATTCTTATTTTCCATTATACTGGCTTTATTTTGTTATTACATCATCTCTTCTCAAAATCTGCAAAAAATTCAAGATCAGGAATTTTCATCCTACTATCTAAATCTATTACTAATAATTATACCTTTGAATTTGATTTTTTTCTCTACAAAGAAAAGGCCAATTACCTCAATCAATACCATTTTCATTGGGATTATAATCAGTTTTGAAATTTCAATAATTCTCTTCCTAGCAAAATTTGTGCAAATAGTAAAGTCTGAGACTTTTATTAATTTTACATATTACTCACCAAATATGGCAAAAGTCATCTCTACTATTTCAAAAAATATTATTGGGCATTTAGTACCCGATAGTTTATTTCAAGGATATTACATTTCCAATTTGGGAATCGCTACATTAATAATTTCACTCATATTCATTTCCCTAAAATATTTATTCGATTTCAAGCATCTTTATATTGGCAACAAACTGCTAATCATCTATCTTTTCAGTGCAATATTTCTGCACAATTTTCAACATGCAGCAATGATTTTTTTTAGTTTCTGTGCTTTTTCGTTTATCATTCTCAGCATGGAGTCTAGTTTTTCTTTGGCCTATCTTGACGATTTAACTAAATTACCGGGCAAAAAAAAACTTGAGAAAGCAATGCAAAATTTAGAAAAGAATTATACAATTGCCATGGTAGGTGTAGATTTAGTTAAACAAACTAATAATAAATACGGTTATAGAGTTGGTGACCAAGCATTACAGAAAATTTCTACCGAATTACGAGAAATTGGTGGTGGAAGCAAAGCATATAGATTTGCCGGTGATAAATTCACCGTTATTTTCCCTGGTAAAAACGCAACTGAAGCAGTGCAATATTTAGAAAAATTCAGAGCTTCTTTATGTATTTCAACATTTATTGTGCGAAATAAAATGAGAAAAAAAGCTTCGATTTCAGATCGCAAAAAGCAAAGAAATAAAAATGAGAAAACAATTAGGCTATCAGTTAGTATAGGCGTAGCAAATAAAGATAAGCAAAATAATGTTCCGGAGAAAGTACTAAAAAAAGCAGATATGCTGTTATATGAATCTAAAAAAGCAGGAAGAAACCGAATTACAAAATAACCAAAGGAGGATTTTATGTTTTGTCCAAAATGTCGTGGAGAATATGTTGAAGGAGTAAAACGATGTCCTAATTGTGAAGTTGATTTGATAGAAGCATTGGAACCGGAACCGAAAGAAGAGTTTGATTACGCAGAATATGTAACTGTATATTCGACCGCAGATCCGGCTATTATTGCTTTAGCAGAGTCTCTTTTAGATGCCGATAATATTCGATATTCGATAAAGAGTGAAGGTTTACAAACCATTTTAGGACTTGGGATTGTTCAA
>DAOWES010000257.1 GCA_030638385.1 Candidatus Cloacimonadota bacterium
ATCACTTGAAGAGCAGATTTCTGAAGCGTCCAAACTTTTTGATGAGAAGAAAGATGCAGCTCTAAAACAGATGATAGAACAATTGCAAAAAGAGATGAGTGAGAATGAATTGTCGCAAGATTTGCAGCAGGCAATAGGAAATTTGCAAGAAAAAAAAATGCAACAAGCAATGGAAAATCAGCAAAGTGCAATGCAGAAGATGCAAAATCTAAATCAAAAACTTTCTGAGATGTCCACTTTTATGAGTTCGATGAATATGAGCGCTAATATGGAAAGTCTCAATATTGCTATTAAAAGATTATTGATTTTTTCGGAAGATCATGAAGAACTTTCCAAGCGATACAATTATGATCCATATTTAATTATAGCGGATTTGATAGCGAATTATGAGGGTATTAATAAAACTGTGCAGGAACTTTATTCTACCCCGATGATTTTATTGATATTGGGGCCAAAATTTATTTATGATACAAATGGCGCGTCACGAAGTTTCCAAGAATTATTTTCTCATATAAATAATGCCCAAAACACTAAAGTGGAAGAATTTTTACATGATATTCAGAAAGGCTTAAATTTGATGATTTATGATTTGATTTTAGCAAAAGATAATATGCAAAATTCCGGTGGTGGTGGCGGTGGAATGGAAAGCTTGATGCAATCTTTACAGCAAATGGGGCAGCAGCAGCAGATGATGAATATGCTCTCTTTGGAGATGATGCAACAGATGGGGCAAAATGGCCGAATCAGCCAAGAGATGTATCAGCAATTGGGGAAAATGGCAGCCGATGAACAGCGGTTGGCCGATAATCTCAAGCGTGCTATTCAGAATAATCCTGATGCTCAGAAACAAGTTAGCTCTTTAAATAAAATGATCGAAGATTTAGAAAATATTTCGAGAAATCTAAAACGTGGAAGAATTACACAGGACATTATTGATACACAAGAGCGGATTTTATCGAGATTATTAGATGCGCAGAAATCTATTCATAAACGTGAGTTCAGTAAAAAAAGAAAAGCTGAAAGTAGTGAAGTCGACGATTGGGATACCCCGGAAGAGATTAAAATGAAATTTGAAAAAATGCGGCGAAAAGCTCTATTGGAAGAAGATTATCAACAATATTCCAAAGAACATCAAGCACTCATCAAAGAGTATCTAAAGAAATTAAATGAAGATTAAGCTATGAAAAAATATATTTTTACAATTTGGTTAAGTTTGTTTTGCCTGGTAGCTACTGCGCAAACAGATAAATTCATTTTATTGAAAAAAGCAAATAATATGCGAGCGCGTCGCCAATATGAGAAAGAGATAACCCTCTATTCCGATTGGCTGGAAACGCATCCTCAAGATCGAGATATTGCCGGCAAATTAATCGAAAGCTATCTGATAGTGTCCAAATTTGGCAAGGCGGAAAATCTTCTGCGAGAAAAGCGAGAGATTCTTTTACCGGAAGAGAAAGTAAAGTATGGAATCTTGATAAATCTAAAAAAAGGAAAACATAAAGAAGCGTTTAAATCGGCTTCAGTTTTTTTAGAAGATAATGAGAATATTTATAAATATGGGCAGATTGCAATGCTATTTGAGCGTAATCGGAATTATGAATATGCCGAAAAGTTGATGTTAAAAGCAAGAGCTAAAGCAAATGATGAGCAACTTTATGCACATGAATTAGGGAATAATTATTTTTTCCAAGAAAAATACCGAGAAAGCATAAACGAATTTATCGGAATGTTGGAGAAAGATGAAAAATATTACAATCTTGTTTCTAGTAAAATTAAGCAGATGTTGGCTATTGATGAAAGTTTAATTGAGATTGTGCGAAAAGCGACTCATGAATCTTCAAGAAATAAAATCAAAGAGATTTATGGCAATGCTCTTGCCGATATTGGCGATTATGAGAAAGCTTTGGAAGAATATAACTCACTTTCAGATTCAAATTTACTACACTTTGCAGCTAAGCTAAAAAGTGAGGGAAAATACAAAGTTGCCAAATTAGCTTATTATCAATTTATCGAGCGTCCGCATGATGCTTTGAAACAGGCGGATGTTAAATTGGAAATTGCCATAATTGCCATTATGCAAAATGATCTATTAGAAGCGGAAAAAGTTCTTCTGCAAATTTATCATGATGAGGAAATAGCCGCTAAACGTAATGCTTTTAGGATAAGCGCAAATCGTTACAGTCGAGAATTATTAGCGGAAATTGCTTTGCGTAAACAAGATAGTAATGCCAAAGTTCTAAAATATTTAGAGGAAGCAAAGAGCTTTTGTCCGAATCAAATGCATAAGCAGGAAGTGGATCTGAAAATAACAAATATCTTGCTGATGAGTGGCAAATTTGATGACGCAATTGCACGAATCCAAACGGGTTATGAAAAGAATGATTTCGGTTCCAATACTTATAAAGAGATTTTAATGTTAGATTATCTTGTCGCAACAATGCAGGGTGATGCGAAAGCAGATAGTTTATTGGGAGAAGTGATAATTAGTTCTCTCGGTAACGAAAAAACTAATGATGCGTTGTTTTTGAAGGTAATTGCCGGTAACTTTTATGAGAAAGTTAGAATGAAGTTTTTTCAAGCATATCGTTTGCAAAATATTTATCGAACTGAACAGGCAGTGAATATTTTGCAGGAAATTTATAACGAAAACAAAGATGAAATAATGCTTATCTTAGCCGGTGAATGGTCGCAGCAAATGGGGAATATTGAGGCTGCAACCGAATATTATCAGCATGAATTTTCTGATATTGATTTACAGGAATATGCTAAATTAAAACTTGTTGAGATCAATAATGATCAGAAGGAAATTGTTGAATTTTTGCAGGAAAAACCAAATTCAGTTTTTTCTTCTAAATTCAGGCTATTATATAAGGAATAGTGAAAACTCACTCTGACTGCGAGTCGGCTTTGCTTTAGCAAAACGATCTCGGGATTCGGCTACGAATCGGCTTTTCGTAGAAAAACGATTTCGACAAAAACGATCTCTGTTTTTGAAGAGGCTTGAAGTGAATATTTTACACACCCCGTCAGCTTCGCTGCCACCCCTCTATTAGAGGGGATTTGTAGAACCTCACCCCGGTTCGTAGTAAAACGAGATCTGCGAGGAGAGGGAGTTAGGATGGAATTATCTTAGAAGGAGAAAAGGATGAATAGTAGAAGATTTGTTAACTTATTGTTATCAATATTATTGATGATTTTATTTTTTAGATTTATTGGATTGCTGATAAGATTTTGGTACATTTCCATTCCGGTAATATTGGCTGCCTATTTCTATCTCAGAAAAAGAATTAGCATATTAAATCATCATATGTTTGGCAAAAATTCAGATTCCCAAAGCGAACCCGGAAACGATGAAGATATTATTGATGCCGATTTTACCGTGGTAGATGAGGAAGATGATGAGTGATATCTTTGTTCATAACAAAGCTTATCTAAATAGTTTTCGATATCATTTAAAAGTAGAAAAGGGGCTTTCCGATAATAGTGTGAGTAGCTATTTCAGTGATATTAAAGATTTTTTTGAATATACCAATCAAAGAATCGAAGATATTACGGTTAGATTTGTTATCGATTATTTTGTCTCTTTGCAGCAAATTGGATTAACAAATTCCTCTTTAGCGCGAAAGCGTAGTTCTTTAAAATCGTTTATTAGATTTTTGGAAGAAGAAGAGGTTGCGCTTAAATTAGATTTTTCCGAAATTCCTCCCATAAAATATTCGCAAAAACTGCCGGATGTGCTAAGCTTGAAAGAGATGTTAAAATTTTTGGATTCAATTCCGGTAGCTACAGCTTTGGAATCTCGCAATAAAGCGATGCTTGAATTGATGTATGCCAGCGGTTTGCGTATTTCGGAAGTAATTGAGCTTACCATTCATGATGTGATTTGGGAAGAAGCTTTAGTGCGGGTAATGGGAAAAGGCAGTAAACAGAGAATTGTACCAATTGCCGAGGAATCTTTGGCTTTTCTAAAAAAATATTACCAAATTGATCGGCAAAGAATACTTAAAGAGAAGCAAACTGCTGTTCTGTTCTTAAATAGATTTGGGAACAAACTAAGTAGAATGGGGATTTGGAAGATGATAGATAAGCAAACTAAATTGGCGGGTATAAAGAAACACGTTTCTCCGCATACGTTTAGGCACTCTTTTGCTACCCATCTTCTGGAAGCGGGAGCAAATTTGCGAGTTGTGCAGATGTTATTGGGACATTCGAGCATAAACACAACCCAGATTTATACGAATATAGATAATCGCTTTATTATTAAGGAACATAAACTGTATCATCCGAGAGGGTGAGGAAAGGGTGGGGGAGGTTTTGGGTTTTTGGTTTTAGGTGGTTAGGTGGTAGGGTATTATTTTAGCCACAATTAAACAAAGGAGAAAGATGTTAGAATCAATTGATAATGAAATGTCAACGCAACTTGAATTGTTAAAAAAGGTTGTTGATAATATGGTTTTTAATGAAATGTGCCAATTTAAAATCAAAAAAGAAATTCAAGAAATTCCTTGGAATGAATTAAAACTTTCGGGAATATATTTGATAGAGGTGAAAAATAATAATAACTTTTTAGATTTCAAAGGTTGGCTTAAAGATTTTAAAGAAAGGTGGGAAGACGACAAATATATCAAGAAGTTTACTCCCAATTTCAAAAAGAAGAGAATTCAAGCACATAGTGAATTAGGAAAATGGATTCCACTCTATCTCGGTAAATCTAGAAATATAAGCAAAAGAGTAAATGAGCATATTTATAAAGAATTGCACAAACCAACTTTTGCAATGAAACTTTTTGCAAGAAAGAATATGAAAAATGAGACTTTTAAGTTAAGTATTATTCAGCTTGAAATAAAAAACTATGATACAATTGTTCCAAAAGTAGAAAGTCAATTTAGAAATTTAATAAATCCGCTAATCGGGAAGCAATAAAAAATGCCTCTAAGAAAAGAATATATCGAACACAAAATATTCAAAAGGATAGAGAAAATGATTAACTTCTATAAAAATTTTTCATTCTCTATTTTTGGGTTTATGACTCAAGGTACAAAAGCAGTTGGAAATATGGATTCTTATGTTTGCTCTTCTATTCAAGGCACTCTTGAATCAATTAAATTAGTATTAATTAATGGACGCATTAATGATTCATATTCTTTACTTAGAAAATATTATGACTCTTCAGTAATAAACATTTATTCAAACCTTTTCCTAAACGACAATTATAGTATCGAAAATTTCATAGTAATTAAAATTAATGATTGGTTAAAAGGTAAAGAACAATTACCTAAATATAGAATAATGTCTCAATATATCCGAAATTCAGAAAAACTTTCAGAAATAAATGATTTGTTATATAAAGATGATAGGTACAAAGAAATAAGAGATCGATGCAATGACCATACTCACTATAATTTCTTTTACAATGTTCTATTGAATGACAACAAAATTTATTTGGAATATAGAATTAAAGCTTTAAATACTTTTGCTTACGACATTGAACAAATATTTATTTTACATTTATCATATTTATTTTACTTAAATGATCATTATATGATTTCAAGTGATTATGTTGATAGTTTAGATTTAGGATTTACTCCTGAAAATGGTTCACAATATTTTGTTGCTCCGTTTATTCAAAAGACTTTTGATGATTTCATTCAATATAATAGACCAGATATTGCAAAAAAAATAAAATCTCAAACTAATATGGATTTGGAGTAAAAATAACTGTGGCTAACAAACGTGTCAGTGCTCTGAATGAAAGAAAAGCAAGAAAAGCACCGCACACGCCGACCATTACAGGCAATTTATAAGAGGAGATTATGCAAATAAGAAAGATAATTTTTCTATTTATTTTTTTTAGTGTTTTAGGGATTTCATTTTGCGA
>DAOWES010000033.1 GCA_030638385.1 Candidatus Cloacimonadota bacterium
CAGCTTCGCTGCCACCCCTCTGGTAGAGGGGATTTTCATACTTTGCTATTTTCTTCTTCGTGTTCTTCCTGTTTTTGAGTAAGCCATTGTCGCACAAATCTGTGCTCATCTGCGTTGATCTGTGTCTATTTTAATCCGCAGGATTTTATTCATTTCAGAGATAGGTTTTAACCTATCGAAAAAGTAATGCAAATTTATTTTCTCTATTCGAACTAAATTAGTAAAAAAATTGTGGTAATTTACAAATTAAATTATTAGCACCATCCATCTGAAATATCTTTTAGGGACAAAGAACTTAGTTCAACCTTGACAATTTTTGAATAGATAAAGTCTGGTGTGTGAAGTAAATGTGGATTTTGATAAAATTCACTGATTTTGTAGAATTATCTTGGAGGAAAATTGTACCTATTTCGAAAAAATCTCGAAGCCCAAAAAGCAGTAAATATTAATGTTCCCAGAAAAAGGCGAATGATGTGTTTAAACGAAAGCACGCTTGATCCTTTTGAAGCAATTAAAGATAAGATAATAGATAAGATGAAGGATGTTCATCTAAATAGATATTTTAATGATGTAACAGGGCAGCTTTATACCAAATTGGCCGAATATGCAGAAGTAGAAGAAGATCAACTTGTTTTCGGTAATGGCGTGGATGAGATGCTTTATTATCTGTTTACAGCAGTACGAGAATCATCGGAAAGTTTTGCCGTCTCTTTCTCTCCTTCCTATTTTGATTATAAAAGCTATTGTAATGCGGTGGGGCTTACTATAAAGCACGTCAATTTGGATGAAAATTATGCCAATGATATTGATGCTTTTTTGGAGATAGCGGCTGATGATAATTGTAAGCTATTGATTTTATGTAATCCCAATAATCCAACCGGACAGCTTCTTACGGAAGAACAAGTATTGAGGATTTTAAATAACACGGATAAATTAGTTTTGATTGATGAAACTTATTTTGAATTTTCTAAAGTAACTTATAAAAATCTTATCTCAAAATATTCTAACCTGATAATTACCAGATCATTTTCCAAAGCTTTTTCGGCTGCCGGCTTGCGCTTTGGCTATCTTATTTCAAATGCAGATAATATTGTGCAATTAAAAAAGGTTATGACTGCTTTTAATATTGGGCTGATGACTCAAACAATTGCTTTATGCATCTTAGAAGAGAGACATATCTTTCTGGCCCATACAGCTGAAGTGATAAAATTTCGTAACGAAGTATATGCCCGATTAAAGAAAATCCCACAACTAAAGGTCGTGAATACACATACTAATTTTCTTTTACTCTCTTTGGCAGATAAAACTAAGCAACTTTTTGATTTTCTGCAGGAAAATGATATTGCCCTGCGTGACGTGGGGGCTCATCCAATCATGAAAAATCATATTAGAGTTACAATTAGCAGCAAAGAAGATAACGATATTTTTGTTCAAAAAGTAAATGAATTTGTGAGGGAAAAATGTTAGAACGCAAAAAGACAAAAGTGATAAATTTGGGCGGAGTACTTATTGGTGGGAACAATCCTGTCACTATTCAATCGATGACTAACACACCTACGGCAGATGTACAAAAAACTATTGCTCAAATTAGACGACTAATAGCAGCAGGCTGTGAACTTGTGCGGGTTACAGCAAACACTACAGAAGCCGCCAAAGCTATCAAAAATATAAAAAAGCAAATAAGCATACCTATTATTGCCGATATTCATTTCGATCATAAATTAGCCTTGGAAGCAATTGCAGCCGGGGTAGATGGCTTACGATTAAATCCGGGGAATATTGGTAGCGAAGCAAATGTAAAGAAAGTTGTAGAAGCTGCCAAAGCCAATAATATCCCCATTCGTATTGGAGTAAATAGCGGTTCGCTTTCCAAAGAAAAAGTTAGAAAATATGGAGTTACAGCTGAAGCAATTGTTGAATCTGCTTTGGAACATGTAGCAATATTGGAAAGGGAAAATTACCACAATTTGAAAATTTCTGTGAAAGCTTCTTCTGTTCCACTTACCATCAATTCCTATCGACTTCTTAGTAGCAAAGTAGATTATCCGCTTCATCTGGGAGTAACGGAAGCAGGAACCACATTTGCCGGAACGATTAAGTCTTCAGTGGGAATAGGCACATTGCTGGCAGAAGGAATTGGCGATACTATCCGGGTTTCCTTAACGGCAGATCCGGTACAAGAGATCTTGGTTGCCAAGCAGATATTAAAATCTTTGGATATGCGTAAAGGTTTGGAAATTGTTTCATGCCCTACTTGTGGCCGAACAGAGATCGATTTGATCGGTATTGCCGAAAAAGTGGAAAAGGAACTTGAGCAATTTGCCGATGAAGATATTTCTGTGGCGGTGATGGGTTGCGTGGTTAATGGCCCGGGTGAAGCTCGGGAAGCAGATTTTGGTCTTGCCGGCGGAAAAGGTGAGGGACTTCTGTTTATCAAGGGAGAGATTGTGAAAAAAGTTGATGAAAACCATTTAGTAGAAGAGCTGGTTAAGCTGATAAAAAGCCATCTGTCATAATTAATGAAGAAATATTTAAAGATCATTTTCCTTCTCTTTCTACTGCCAATTAA
>DAOWES010000240.1 GCA_030638385.1 Candidatus Cloacimonadota bacterium
AGGAAAAATAATGGCACAAAATATTAAGATAAATCAATTATCAAACTCATTAAATCAAGAAATCGTATCTGACTTTCTAGTTTCACAAAAAGAGCTTCGAGAAGGTACCAAAGCCAATTACCTGAGGCTTACACTTGCCGACAAAACAGGTTCAATGGTTGGAAATGTCTGGAGTAATGCCGACACTTTTTCGGAAAAATTTAAGGAAGGCGATGTTGTTCGGATTAAAGCGATCGTAATTTCATATAAAGGAAAATATCAGCTAAATATTAACGTTATTAAACCGTTATTCCCGGAAGAATATAATCTGGCAGATTTTATTGCCTCCACCGATAAAGACATCAACAAACTATCCGATAAACTCTTTTTATTTATCGATTCAATCAAGAACAACTATTTGAAAGAGATGCTTCTGAACATATTTGAGGATAAGGAATTTTATAGCAAATTTGCTCAAGCTCCGGCAGCCAAAAGCTGGCATCACAATTATGTTGGGGGGCTTCTTGAGCATACAATAAGCGTGGCGACAATTTGTGATTTCTCTTCACACCATTACCCTGTAGATCGTGATTTATTGCTGATTGGTGCAATTTTACATGATATCGGTAAAGTTAGAGAATATTCACTTAAATCATCAATAGATTTTACTGCTGAAGGTCGTTTAGTAGGACACATACCGCTTGGCGATCAATTGGTTTGCGAGCAAGCTGCCAAAATAAATAATTTCCCTCAAGGCTTATTAATGAAATTGCGTCATCTCATTTTGGCTCATCATGGGGAATATGAGTTTGCTTCAGCCAGATTGCCACAAACAATTGAAGCTGTGCTTTTACACCAGGCAGATAATTTGGATGCTCAAACAGTTGGCGTGAAGCAATTAATCGAAGCTCAACAAAACCCGGAAGCTGAATGGACAGATTTTGATCGTCTCAATAATCGCTTTTACTTTATGAAATAATCGGAAAGCAAATGTTTCAAACAAGTGTATTAGCAAGCGGTAGCAAAGGAAATTGCACTCTCATTCGCACCAAATCCACCAAGATTCTGGTGGATGCCGGTACTAGCGGAAAAAAAATATGGGAAGCAATAAATAAAATTGGTGCTGATCAAAATAAAATCTCCGGTTTAATTATTAGCCATGACCATTCCGATCATATTAAAGGGGCAGGCATTGTTTGCCGGAAATTAAATATTCCACTTTATATCAGCCGACTTTCTTATGAAAGCTGTTTGCATAAATTGGGAAAACTTCCTGCCGGTGTGGAACATTTCATCATTGGAAAATCATTTTCTATTGGCGATATCTGCATCGAGACAATCCCTTCGAAACATGATGCTATCGATGGTTGCAATTTTGTTTTCACTAGCAAAAACATGCCCGGAAGAAAGCTGACTTTGGCAACTGATCTGGGAGAATCTTCCAGGTATTTATTGGTGAAAATGAAAAACTCCACCTCCATTATTTTGGAAAGTAATCATGATATTCAAATGTTGCTAAATGGTCCTTACCCGCCACCTTTAAAGCAACGAGTAAAGGGGCAACAGGGACATCTTTCCAATAATCAGGCTGTGGAAGTTATCGCTGAGGTAATTCATCCCAAATTAACAAACATAATTTTAGCTCATCTAAGTGAAGAAAATAATAAACCAAGTTTGGCCTTTACGACGATGGAGCATTATCTTAAAAAAATTAACCATTCACTAAAATTGTTGGTCGCAGATCAGTGTGAACCAACAGAAATAATAGATATTTAGAGGAAAAAATGATTTTTATTTATTTTATTGTAGTAGTTATTGGCTTTATTATGCTAATAAAAGGCGCCGATTTCTTAGTTGACGGAGCTTCTTCTTTGGCCAAGAAATTCAAGGTATCGGAATTGGTAATAGGCTTAACAATCGTAGCTTTCGGAACTTCTGCTCCGGAACTAATTGTCAATATTCTGGCAAGTCTTGGCGATCATCATGAAATTACCTTTGGAAATATTATCGGAAGTAATGTTTTTAATATATTAGTTGTTTTGGGTATTGCCGGTTTAATTGCCCCGATCGTCGTGAAGAAAAACACAGTTATCAAAGAGATGCCATTTTTACTCATCTCCACAATCGTCGTTTTCGGGTTATCCTGGCTTGGTCAAAGTCTTTCGCGTATTGATGGTTTTATTCTTCTGGGCATTTTAGCATCTTTCTTCATCTATATTTTTGGAATTCTCAAAGAAAATCCGTTGGAAGGCGATGATATCAAAATATTCTCCACAATTCAAACGATATTCCTTATTTCTATTGGCATGATGGGATTATTTATCGGAGGAACACTGGTTGTAGATAACTCGGTGAAAATTGCTAAAATGTTAAACGTTAGTGAAAAGCTGATTGGTCTTACCATTGTGGCTTTGGGAACTTCTCTCCCCGAATTGGTTACCTCAGTTGTAGCTGTTCGTAAAAAGAGATTTGATCTGGCGATAGGAAATGTTATCGGCTCCAATATATTTAACTCCTTATTAGTTTTGGGTGTAACTTCATTAATTCAGCCGATTAAATACTTCCCGGCTTTGAACGTCGATTTCTCGATTTTATTGATCGTGACGATTATTCTCTTTTTCTCGATGTTTGTTGGTAAGAAGCATCGAATTTACAAATCGGAAGCGACTTTTTTCTTACTTATCTACGGTGGATTTTTATTTTATCTCATTCGCCGAGGTTAGAAAATTATGAAAAAGAAATATTCGCTTATTGCTTTCATTTTAGTTACTATTTTGTTAAGTAGTTGCGATATTTTCAATACCAATTTTGCGGATATAGAGAAAGCAGAATTTTATCACTCCCCCCAGCTTAGCCAAGTTCCGGCAGATATTGAAGAAATTATGATAATGTCCTGGAATATTAAATTTGGTGGAGGACGCATCGATTTCTTTTTTGATGGTTGGGGCGATGAAGTTTTAATGTGTGAAGATGAAGTTTTGGATAATATGAGCAAGATCGCTTCCTATATCAATGAAGCACAGCCGGATATTGTTTTGCTGCAGGAAGTAGATATCGATAGCAAACGCTCTGCCTACGTAGATCAAGTTCAGTTTTTGCTTGATAACACTTACTTGAATTATGGAGTTTATGCCAGCCAATGGAAAGCGGATCTTATACCTTCGGACGGAATAGGCAGAATGAACAGCGGCAATGCCATCTTATCGCATTGGGAATTCGATTCCGCCGAGCGAATTGCTTTGCCACTTATCGGCGAGCAAGATGCGCTAAAGCAATATTTTTATCTTAGAAGAAATATACTTTCCACCACTCTTACCATCGATAATCGCGAACTTTCCGTGTTAAATACACACACTGCTGCATATTCCAATGATGGAACCAAAAAAGAGCAGATTGATATTTTCAAAGAGAAATTGGATGAGATAGAAAGTGCCGGTAAATTATTTGTTGGTGGGGGAGACTTAAATGCAATTCCACCCGAATCTTCAAATTATTTGGGCACTGCGTTCCCGGATAGACCGGCCGATTTGGGAAAAGATTTTGAACTGGAAGATTATGACACTACCGAACTTGAAAAGTTGTATCAGACCTACACTCCGGCGCTTCC
>DAOWES010000135.1 GCA_030638385.1 Candidatus Cloacimonadota bacterium
ATTATTTTCCCCAAGAATATGATGAAAACTGATCGCGTGCTTGGAGTTGACTATTGAAAGGTAGTATAAATGAAAGAAAGCATAGAGTATTATATAACCCTAAATAAATAAAAAGGAAAAAGATACAACTATTACAAAAAAAAGTAGTGAGTTTTTTTTATGCAGAAAAAATTTATAAGAATATAAAAGAAACATATGGTGATTTCTGTTCTCAATCATTCTTACGTAATAAAGGTTGATTATAGTTGTTTAAAAATAACGTTTTTTGCCAGTATCTAATAAAGAGCGAGCTCAGATAACTCTAATAAATTGACTACATGATTTCCTAACTAAATACATTTTAAAATTTGAGTAAGCTTAATTTCTCATTCTTTTCTACCCCATTCACATCTTCCAAAGAATCTGAATCTTATTCGAAGCCCCTGCTTCGCAAATCCTACAATCTTTTCAAATGCTCAATAATTTTCTCACTCGCATTTCCATGGCCATAAAGCTCAACGTTAAAATCGATATCCATTTGTTTCATCTCACCATAACTGCTGATGATTTTCTCTTTATCTGCCCCGACGATTTTATTAAATCCATTTTGCACCAATTCCACCCATTCGGTTTCATCGCGCATTGTCAGACAAGGCTTGGCAAAGAAGAAAGCTTCCTTTTGCAAACCACCACTATCGGTCATCACCATCTCGCATTTTTTTAGAAGGTACACCATTTCTAAATATCCAACCGGTTCAATAATTGTTAATCCGTTTGAGCCGGATTTTAATTTCAAATTATTAATTATTTTTCGTGTACGTGGATGAAGTGGCAAAACAATCGGAGTATCTTTTGCTATTTCTGCGAGAGCTTCGAAGATAGCAATTAAACGCTTTGGATCATCTGTATTTTCTGCTCGATGAACAGTTGATAAAATAAATTTTTCCGGAAGTTCTACTTGTGGCTTTTGCGACATTTTAGCATAAAAGAGTGCTGCATCCAACATCACATCACCGCAATTAACTATTTTTGACTCGATATTTTCATAACCTTCTTTTTTAAGATTATCAACCGCTGTTTGGGTGGGACAAAAAAGAATGTCACTAATTCTATCGGTGAGAATGCGGTTAACTTCTTCCGGCATATTCATATTAAAAGAACGAAGTCCGGCTTCTACATGAGCCACTTTGATATGCAATTTTTTGGCAGCGAGCGAACCGGCAATTGTAGAATTTGTGTCTCCATAAACCAGCACCCAATCCGGTTTTTCTAATAAAAGAACTTTTTCGATCTCTTCCATCATGCGCCCGGTCATAGCTCCATGAGAAAGACTATTGATCGCCAAATTATAATCCGGTTTGGGAATCTGCATCTGAGTAAAAAATATCTCGCTCATATTAGCATCAAAATGTTGCCCGGTGTGAATAATTATTTCATTGATTTCTTTATGTTTAGCAATCTCTCTGCTCACAGCCGCAGCTTTTATAAACTGAGGACGCGCCCCGATTATGGTTATTAGTTTCATAATATTCTCCAAAATTAATTTTGTTTTTTCATAAGTTCTTTAATTGTGATAACCTCAAATTCATTATCATAAAGCCATTTCATAATTTCTCGAAATTCATCTGGTGGGCAATTGCCTCCAAAACCTTCGTCATCCGGATGGATTTTATGAAAACCCAGAATTACAGCATATTCTTTATTCTCAACTGCTCTGATAAATCTGGAAATCATCGTTTGCGGAGTAAAAGAACTATCATAGGAAAAATATCCTAACATTGTTCTATCAATTGGATAAAATGAGACATTATCCATACTACAGCGAAGATTTTTATAATCATCCAAAATTATCCCAAGATGTTCTTCACAAACAGAACCGGAAGGTAAAGCAAAAGATTCATGGCTTAAACCTCGATTTTTCAAATTTAACCAATCTTGATGAACTTCATATTTCACTACTTCGAGATCACAATTTGGTAAATATGGATGATTTAAAGTATGACCGCCGGTTTCCCAACCATGAACAAATTCCAGATCTTCAATTTGCTGCCAATTACATTTTCCTCGTGAACCGATTTTTCCGGTATTTATAAAATTTGTTACTTTATAGCCAAACTCATCTAAAATTGGTAATGCATGAGTATATTGACTTTCATATTCATCATCAAAAGTTATAACGATGTATGGTTTTTTATTTGTAAGCGTAGTCGGACTAGTGCACCCTAAAATAAATATTATTAATAAACTAAATATTTTTCTCATAATTAAACTCTATCTGAAATCCAAATTGATGATAATTGATATCGAAATCGGGAGTAAAATAACTGTAATTTATCCCCATTAAGAGAGAATTTGTAAATTTATATAAACAAAGATAAGAATATTCTCTATTCGTATAATCAGTTGTAAATTCATCACTTCTGTTTATTCTATATAGAAGATAGTTTTCAAAATTTTCAAAATTAAAATTGCAATAGGTTTGAGATTGCCAGTTAAAAATATCGTCATCGTTAAATATTTCGGTAAACATATTTGTTCCAAAAGCAAAAAGCTGAGCCGGAGAATATGATATTTCCAAAAGAGATTTTATTTTATCCCCTTTGGAATAAGTTGGTAAATATTGATACACTGAACTTTGATAAATAGAAATATTTGAGAAATTAAAAAAGGTTTCAATACCAAATGAATGATTTCGCACATTGTATTCTTCATTTCTTCCAACCAATAAATAGTAAAATTGCGTATTGAAATTATCATTGGAATATCCAACTGCCAGATTACCAATTACAGAATTAAAATCATTAGCAGCGAGAGTAGTTAGAAATTGAATATTTTCTTTTGAATATAAAACTTCCACACCGTTATAACGATAATTTTCGATAACGCCAAAATCGTAGAATCTATCCCTAACTTGAATATTATAAATCTTTGACTTCGCACCATATTTCAAGCGATCAATTTTGTAGGAAAAGCTAAAATTATTTTTATGATATGTGATACCGGTTTTGTTCAATAAAATTTCTTTCTCATAGAATTTATCGTTAAAAGTAAGATCAAACCAGAAATCGGTATTTTTTTGGATAGAATAGTTCCAACCTGCATAAAAGGCGTGTCTATCAAAATAATTTGTAGATTTATACTCCCTACCCGGGAAATAATCTGTCCCCATAAATGAGTTCATTTGATAGTAGAAATTATCTTTCTGAAATATGTTATCTACTTCAATAGATAAAAGTTTTGAGCTTATAATTAATATAACTAGAAATAGGTTTATTTTTTTCATTTTATAAATAATTTTGCAAAAACATCATCCAACTTCTTAGCTAATTCATTTCTATCAAAATTGGTTTTCACAAAATCCCGCCCCTTTTGTTTCATTTTTTCAAGTTCCAAACTATTAGTTTTCAAATACTCAATTTCCTCAACTAATTCATCAACATTATCTGGTTCAAAGCAAATCCCGGCTTCCGATTTTTCAAGAATTTCTTTTGCTTCACCCTTCACACCAAGAATTATTGGAAGGTTAGCAGACATATAATCAAAAAGTTTGGAGGGAATTGTTCTTTCAAAAACTTCTATATTTTTTAGTGGGATAAGACCGCAATCCGACAGCGAAAGATATTCACTCATATCATCTTTGGCAATTTCGCCGGTGAAAATAACATTTGTAAGATTATGAGATTTTGCGTAATTTTTTAATAACGTTTCCTCCGGACCGGTACCTACCATTAGAAAAAGTATCTTCTTTTCTTTTAATTTCTCAGCAGCTTTCAAGACAACTGTAAGATTCTGAGCAAGACCTAAATTACCGGCATAAATGACGATAAAGTTTTTATCTACTTGAAATTTTTCTTTCAATTCTTCGGAAACATCAACTGGTTTAAAAGACAAATCACTGCCATTTCTAATTACCGATATTTTATTTTTGGAATATCCGTTCTCGATAATTCTCTGTTTAAATCTTTTGGTTACTGCCACAATATGATCAGCATTTTTATATAACGATTTTTCCAAAGCATAACTGAATTTTCGGAAATGTTTATTTTTCAACTCTCCCATTTCAACTGCTGCATCAGGCCATAAATCCCTTACTTCAAAAATAAATTTTGTTTTAGGGAAGAAAAACTTGAGAGCTAAACCAATTATGCCAACAAACAATGGTGGCGATGTTACATAAACAATATCATATTTTTTCCAACTAAAAATAGCAGAGAGAGTTCCCAGAAAAGCGAATGATATGTAGAATAACAATCTTGTGATAAAATTTTTATTAACACTAGTGTATACCCAAACTCTTTTTATCTTAAAATCTTCCATTGTTTCTGTCATAAACATTTTGCCTTTATATCCTTCAAAAATAATTCCTTTTGGATGATTCGGCATTTCAGTAAGTACAGTAACATCATGACCTTGCTTTGTTAAATACCTAACATTTGCCAAAGCTCTGTTTGTGGTTGCTCCTATTTCAGGATGGAAATACTGGGATATATATAGGATTTTCATTTTAATAAATCCGCATATAGTTTAAATAATTTCTTTTCTTCTTTTTTCCAATTATATTTTTCTTCAACTGACTTTCTACCATTTTCTCCCATTTTCTCAGCTAACTCTTTATTATTTATCAAACAGATAATTGCTTTTCTTATTGCCTTAGTATCATCTGGATTAACACAAAGCCCACAATTATTATCTACAATAATCTCTCTCCAAAGTGAGAAATCTGAGCCAATAACTGGTAAACTAGCAGACATATATTCAAATATTTTATTCGGTTGCGCATTAACATGATTAGGTAATTTAGAAAAAAGGACCATGCCACCAACAGATCTTTTCATTATAGAAGCCATTTTTTCTCTATCTACAAACCCATATTCAACAACTTTAAACCAATTTCTATGTTGCGCAAGTTCCCTTTTAAACGACACAGAATCATAACATCCTGCTAAAGAAAATGTTACGTCGAGATCATCAAGACTATTCAATACTTGTTCAATTCCTCTAATTTTTGTAATACCACCAATATAGCAAATCGTTCTCTCTTTTTTACTCCAAGTAGATACATTATTAAACTCAGTTAAGATTGGATAATTATTCACTAAAATTGTATTCTTATTAAATTTTATTAATTCTTCCATTATTGCTGGAGTTGCGGCAACAATAGCTGTAAAACTTGGCAAAATGAACTTTTCAATAAATTTATAGCCAATTTGTATTAGTTGAATAACAAAGTTATTTAGATAATCCTTTGAATGAAGAGATCCTTTCAAATGCTCATGTGAATCAAAAATAACTTCTGCTCCTAATAATCTTAAAGGAATTACAAGAAACATTAATTCTGGGTCATGAATATGATATAGCTCAGCTCTATTCTTTAAAGCTAAAAACAACATAAATATTGGTGAAATTAAAATTCTTAATAATCTATTTGATAGTAAAGGAAAAGGGATCACGTCAATTCCATTTAACTTTTCCATTTTATCATGTTTAGCTATAAGAGTAACTTGATAATACTTTCCTAAGCTACTGCACTCCTTCAGAAATATTCGTGTATCAAGTGCACGATGTACAGAACTAAGATGGCATATTTTTTTCATTTATTTCCTTTTTATAAATAGTTATCATTTTATTTACTATAACATTATAATCAAATTTGCTAATGCAATATTTACGGATTTCATTTTTCGAATATTTGCTATAATTTTGCATTATGGAAATAATGCCCTCCGATAAAGCTTCTACATTACCTCTTTCTACAATAATCCCTGAAATCTTGTTAACAAATTTATCAGGACCGCCACTATTAGTAACAACAACCGGTACTCCACAGGCTAAAGATTCAATAATAGTTACACCAAACCTTTCTTTGTAACTTGAAGAAACACATATATGAGATTTACTTAAATAGTCAGCAATCTCTTGATGCTGAAGATAACCTGGAAGCTTAATAAATTCAGAAAGATTATTATTGTTAATAAAATCTACATAATCATCTCTTAATACTCCATCTCCAATTAAAGTAAATTCAATATTATATCCTTTTCTAATAATGTTTTGAATTGCTTTCAATAAAAGCATA
>DAOWES010000185.1 GCA_030638385.1 Candidatus Cloacimonadota bacterium
AATAGTATCTACAATTTTCTCTTCAAATTTATACATTGGTGTCCAATTGAGTTCACTTTCAATTTTTGAAGCATCAATGGCATAGCGTCTATCGTGCCCCAATCTATCTTTCACATAAGTAATCAGACTGTGTGGTTTTTCCAGATAGTTCAGGATATGTTTAACAATTTCGATATTTTGAATCTCATTATTACCGCCAATATTATATACTTCTCCCACTTTCCCTTTATTCAGAACCATCCAAATTGCATCGCAATGATCTTCCACATAGAGCCAATCACGCACCTGTTTCCCGTCACCATAGATAGGAAGAGGTTTATCGTTTAGAGCATTATGGATAATAAGCGGGATTAGTTTTTCCGGAAATTGGTAAGATCCATAGTTATTAGAACAACGTGTAATTAAAGTCGGGAAACCAAAAGTATCAAAATAAGACTGCACAATACAATCAGCCGAAGTTTTAGAAGCTGAGTAGGGAGAGTGAGGTTGAAGTGGGGTTTCTTCAGTAAATTTAATGTCCTTATTATCTTCTGGGAGTGTTCCGTAAACTTCATCGGTAGAAACCTGTAAGAACTTTTTCTTACAAAAATCTTTTTGCCAAAATTTCTTTGCCACATTAAGAAGATTTGCAGTTCCCATTACATTTGTTTCAATAAAGATATTAGGATTGTGAATTGAGCGATCTACATGTGATTCAGCAGCAAAATTAACCACAGAATCAAAGTTGTATTCGCTAAAGAGAAGCTCTACCAACTCTTGATTACAGATATCACCTTTTATAAACTTATAATTTTGGTTATGCTCAATTGCTTTCATGTTTTCAGGATTACCCGCATAAGTTAATTTATCCAAATTGACGATAAAAATATCTTCAGTTTTATTGATTAAATACTGAATAAAATTAGCTCCAATAAACCCGGAACCGCCGGTTACTAAAATTGTTTTCATTAAACGGTCTCCGCTAAATTCTTTATGTATAAGCCATATTCGCTTTTACCATATTTATTAGAATTATGTAATAAAATCTCTTTATTTATAAAGCCCAGCCTAAAGGCAATCTCTTCTAAACAGGCAATTTTCAGCCCTTGTCTTTTCTCAATAATCTCTACGAACTTGGCAGCTTCGAGCAAAGTCTCGTGGGTACCAGTATCCAGCCAGGTAATCCCTCTACCCAGTGGTGAGAGTTTGAGTTGTGCTCTATTTAGATATTCCTGGTTAACCGAAGTAATTTCCAGTTCGCCCCGAGCTGATGGCTTAATATTTTTAGCAATTTCCACTACATCATTATTATAAAAATAGAGTCCAACCACAGCATAATTTGATTTTGGAGATTGTGGCTTTTCTTCAAGAGAGATTACCTTAAAATTTTTATCTACTTCAGCCACACCATATCTTTCCGGGTCATGAACTGTATAACCAAAAATGTTCGCCCCACTTTCTAATGAAGCTGCACTTTTTAAAATTTGAGGCAAGTTCTGTCCATAAAAAATATTGTCTCCCAGGATCAGGCAGACATTGTCTTCACCAATAAAATCTTCTCCAATAATAAAGGCCTGAGCTAAACCATCCGGACTTGGTTGTTCAGCATATTCAAAGCGCATTCCCAGATTCTCACCATTCCCAAACATATTCTCAAAACTTGGTAGATCTTGTGGAGTCGAGATAATAAGAACTTCTTTAATTCCAGCTAACATTAAAATTGAAAGCGGATAATAGATCATTGGTTTATTATAAACTGGCAATATCTGCTTTGATACTGTGAATGTGAGTGGATGCAAACGAGAGCCTGCGCCACCTGCTAAGATTATTCCTTTCATAAAACATCTCCCTATTTGATTTATACAATAGATTTATATAAATTATATAAATATTTAGCTATACTTTTATTATTTAAGTTTAGTTTTCTAATTTCCGTTTGTTCGAGCATTTTAATCAATACATTTTTTTATTTTTGGGGGATAAATATTGCTTCCTTAGATAAAGATCTTGCTAATTTGGAAAAATATTGATTTTTTTCTAATATTAATATCTAATTTACAAAAAGTAGTAATAACTAGAACTTTTCTCTGTAGACTAGCCAACAATCCACCTAATCCCAAAATGAACATGAATTAAATCAGGACTGTATGCCTCAATTCTTTCCTTTTCCTTTAATAAGATTAAATTTTGCAGATAGCCAAATATCTCCTTAGCTTTAATCAAAAATTACTCCGTATTATTCCTTCATTGTTCAAAGAATCTACCTGATCAACAATAAATGGACTTACATTACCAGAATTGCCACTACAAACAATTTATACTTTCAATTTATTCAATCTCTTTGAACAAATTTTATTCATAATATTCATTTCTAAATCTGTTAATTCACTTATTCCGAATAGTTTTTGCAGGAACCCCTCCTACAAT
>DAOWES010000238.1 GCA_030638385.1 Candidatus Cloacimonadota bacterium
AAAAATTTGGCTTAATTGATAAAGATCTATTTGCAAAAATACAAAAATGGAATAGTATTTATTTTAGCATCAAATTAATGAAATTTATTAAATAGTCCTGATAATGATTTTATTCGGGAATATTTTGAATATATAAGGAGAGAAATGTCAAAATCAAGATTTAATGATCTGATGGAAATTTTAGTTTCAAATAATCCATCCAAAACAAAGCTAAAAAAACTGGGAATTACTCAAGCAGATATAGATAATTATAATGAAAATCTATCTGATGATTTTGGTCCTGTTGTTTACAACCGTATTTTGGCGGAAGATGAAAAGAGAGCAATCGCCCCGGCTGCTTTTGGATATCTTTTAGATCTGATTCGAATTCGTTCGATTGATAAACAAACTGCCGAACAGATGATTATCTTTGCAACACAACTATCGTCTGTTATTTCACAAAGAATTGATAAATCTATGATAGATGAAATGATCAATTTTATGAAATTTTCCGGATTGGAAAATGTAACGGCCAATGATATAATTGAATTGTTTTTGATTAATAAAAACTTCATCCATTTTAAAGGAATAATAAATTAGTATGGGAAAAAAATTAATAATTGTAGAGTCACCTTCAAAAGCCAAAACTATCGAGAAATTTCTTGGTAATAGCTATGTAGTAAAAGCTTCAATGGGACACATCCGTGATCTTCCTGCCAAATCTTTGGGCGTGGAAGTTGAGAATAACTTTAAAGCAAAATATGTAACAGATAGAAAAAAGAAAAAAATTGTTCAGGAACTGAAAAAAGCAGCTGCAGAAGCTGATAGTGTATATTTGGCATCTGATCATGACCGCGAAGGGGAAGCAATTGCTTGGCACCTGGCACACATTCTTAAAAAAGAAGTTAAAGATAAGCCTTTACACCGTATTCTGTTTAATGAAATTACCAAATCTGCGATCAAAAAAGCTGTGGAAAATCCCGGAGAAATTGATCAAAATAAAGTTGATTCTCAACAAGCTCGCCGAATTTTAGATAGAATCGTTGGTTATAATCTTAGCCCTTTATTGTGGAAAGTTATTACCAAAAATCTTAGTGCCGGACGTGTTCAGTCTGTTGCCCTGCGAATTATCTGTGAGCGAGAAAATGAAATTGATCTGTTCAATCCGGAAGAATTTTGGACAATTGATACCAGTTTTTATAAAGATAGTTTAACTCCTTTCAAAGGTACTTTATCGAAATGGGAAGATAAAAAAGCCAAGATCAACAACAAAGAAGAAGCTGATAATATATTAGCACACATCAAAGAAAATGATTATAAATTAACACAAATTAAGGAATCTTCACGAAAAGTTCAACCGGGTCCTTATTATATCACCAGTACACTTCAGCAAGATTCAGCGCGACTTTTAAATTTTTCGGCAAAACGAACTATGATAATCGCGCAGCAGCTTTATGAAGGTATCGATATTGGCGGTGATACATCAGGTCTTATTACCTATATGAGAACAGATTCGCTGAGAATTTCAACTGAAGCTTTGGACTCTTGCCAGAGTTTGATAAAAGCGAGATATGGAGAAAAATTCTTAAATCCTGAAACGCGAGTATTTAAGCAAAAAAACTCTTCTCAAGATGCTCATGAGGCTATTCGACCAACCGATGCTCATCGTACACCCAATAGCATTAGTGCATATTTAACTCCCGAGCAGTTGAAATTATACTCTCTGATCTGGCAAAAGTTCGTTGCCACACAGATGATTCCCGCTACGGTGAAATCTAAAAATCTTGAGATAACTGCCGGTAAAGCATTATTTACAGCCTCCGGTTCAACTATTGTTGAGCAAGGTTTCTTGCAGGCTTTTCCACATACAAATATTTCCAAAGGTGAAATGCTTGATGCTGAATATGCCGAAAAAGATCTTTTAAAAACTAATGATCTGAAAGGTAACCAGAAGTTTACCAAGCCACCGGCTCGCTATTCAGAAGCGATGTTGATTAAAGAGTTGGAGTCATTGGGAATTGGAAGACCCTCCACGTACGCATCTATCACAAATACCATAATCGTTAGGAAATATGTGGAGCTTGTTACAAAACGCTTTCAGCCAACCGATTTGGGTAAAGTTGTAAATAAGTTCTTAGTTTCAAATTTTTCCGAATTCCTTAATGTTGAATTCACTGCCAAGATGGAATCGAACCTTGATGAAATTACTTATGGTAAAATCGAATGGCAACAAACATTACATGAATATTACGACAAACTTGTGGAGCTAATGAATAATGTAGATACAAAACAGGCAAAATCGGAATTGATCGAAGAGACAGATTTCAAATGCGAAAAATGTGGTTCTCCTAT
>DAOWES010000013.1 GCA_030638385.1 Candidatus Cloacimonadota bacterium
AAAAGGCAGATACTCTACCACTGAGTTACTAGCCCATTTTCTTTTACTTATTGTTATCTCTTGTTAACAATAATGAAATATATATAAAATTTGATAATGCAAAAAAAAAGCACCGAATAA
This sequence comes from Candidatus Cloacimonadota bacterium, assembly GCA_030638385.1. Taxonomy (GTDB): domain Bacteria; phylum Cloacimonadota; class Cloacimonadia; order Cloacimonadales; family TCS61; genus DAOWES01. Next base: position 121 of record DAOWES010000013.1, read on the forward strand.
ATCGGTGCTAGATTGGTATCCCGTAGGGGAATCGAACCCCTGTCGCAAGAATGAAAATCTTGTATCCTAACCCCTAGACGAACGGGACACAATATAATGGTGAGCCAGGATGGATTCGAACCATCGACTCTCTGCTTAAAAGGCAGATACTCTACCACTGAGTTACTAGCCCACTTTGTTTCACTTATTGATGTCTCTTGCTTAAGACAATGGCAAAGTAGGAAGATGTGGTTTTTGTGTCAAATTATTTTTTACAATAATTCTAAGAAAAACCAAAATAATTGACACTGCGAGAATGTAAAAACAAGAGAAAAAAAGGGATAGGGAAATGGAAAAAAAAATGTATTTCATGGCATTTCAGTTTAGGACTTTATGTGAAAAGTAGAAAAACGAAATTTGAGCTACTATTTTAAAAAATAGATTTACATAAATCTAGGTAAAATAAATATTATCAAAAAAACGATTAGAGGTAAAAATGGGACTATCATTTATCGATGAATTATTATCAGAAATGCCGAATAGCTTTCGAGGAATATTCTTTTGTAAAGCTATTGATGAGATATTATTGCAAAATAAAGCTTGGCGCGACGAAGCTTATTCTTGCTTGGAGAGTCTTCTTTCAGCAATGGTGCACAAGAATGCTTCTGATATTGATCTTGGTGGAGAACGCACAAACGGAAAGATTTGGTATCGAATCTATGGTCACAAATCTCCGGCATTAGATGTTGCTGATTATACTAAAGAAGAAGTATCGGTAATGCTTTTGTCATTTTTACAAGATGCTCAAAAAGAAAGACTGTATGAGAATAAATCAATTGATTTTGCCTTATCATTAAATATTGCAGGAACTGAAAAATCATATAGATTTCGTGGAAGTACTTATTTTGAGAGAAGTACTATTTGTGCTAACTTCAGGCTTGTGAATCAAAAATTATTTTCGATGGCTGATTTGGAGATTCCGGCTCCGATTGAGAAAAGATTAAATTTGAAGTCTGAAAAATCGGGTTTAGTATTGATTACAGGAATTACCGGTTCGGGGAAAAGCTCAACTCTTGATTCAATTGTAGATATGAACAATCGAGACAATGATGCGCATATAATAGTTTTGGGAAATCCGATAGAATTTGTGCATGATTCAGCTTTGTCGTTGGTTACACATCGAGAAATTGGAGAAGATGTTGGTAGTTTTCAAAGAGGTACTATTGAAGCTTTACGACAGGATCCCGATATTGTGGTGGTAGGTGAGATGCGTGATGCTGCAACGATGGCAACAGTATTGGAAGTTACTGATAGTGGGCATAAAGTGTTTTCAACTTTGCATACCAGTTCTACGGTAGATAGTATTCATCGTATTATTGCAGAATTTCCGCCTACCGAACAAGATCGAATTCGACATCGTTTAGCAGACACGTTGAAAGTGGTGATTTCACAAAAATTAGTTCCAAATAAAGATGGTAGATTAACGCTGGCTAAAGAGATCTTATCTGTAAATACGTCTGTTCAGTCTGCTATTAGAAATAATAATCTTTCCGAAATATTCCAAATGCTTACAGAAGGTAAGCAGCAAGGAATGTTCACTATGCAACAAGATTTATATAGATTAGTGAAGGCAGGAATAATTACAGTTGAGACAGCGATGAATTATTGTAATAATAAAAAAGTAATGGTGCGACTTCTAAAATATTAAAAATGTGTGATGAGCTGCAGGTAAAGTTTTAGATTATCCGATTCTGAGAGAATATTTGATATCTTTGCCTGCAATTCTACTTTTGAATTTAATTTGATTTTTGTTAACCCGAAAGCATAAAAACCATCTCCGGAAAATATTCTATTTTGCATTATCCCATCAACATTGTTTTCATACATATAAATTAGCACATCTGTATTATAAGCAGCAATTCGAAAAATTAATTGGAAAATAGAGCTTTTATAAGATAATTGGCTAAATACGAGGTATCCTTTTTCAAAGATTTTTTCATTAACAATATATTCATATGTATATTCAAGTCTATGCTTTAAGGAAAAACTACTTTGATCATTGCTCCAATCAAATCGGTATACAGTACGCGTTACATCTCTAATTTTACTTTCTACGACGGTAATATATTTCTCCTTATTTCTATTTTGAATACGGAGTCGGAACGAATTATACTGATGTTTATATTCAATTTGAAATAATTGTTCGTTGCAGGAAGTGGGCATTTTTTCCCAAAATCTTGTTTCCGGATGCTGCCATACATCAAAGTAAATATTAAATCTTAAATTGCTTCTAGCAATATAGGTGATCCCATAATAAATTCCTCTTTCATTATCGAATGAACTTTGAGCAGAAAAGGGCTTACCATGCCAAGTTGGGAAATCTTTTTGGTAATAGCGGAAAACTAAGAGCTGTCGAATTTGATTATCACCCCATTTATTGCCCAAAATCATGGCGACTTTTTTATCTGCATAAGCAATTTCTCCAAATAGAGGATAGTCATTTGTGAAAATATTAAAATCGGTTCCAATTGCTAAGTAGTTATTATTTTTACCATCAATTTCCAAATCGAATTTTTGTTTAATAGCATAAATACCCAGTTTAATGTTTTTATAATTATATGAAAGAGCACTTCCCAAGATCGTTTCAATTACGTTATCTTTTTTATTTGGATCAAGATGATTTCCGGATTGATTGAACGAGGTGATCTTATTGTCGGAAATATTGGCTGAAAGTGAATTGTGAGAACCAAAGGCAGTTAATTTCAGATTACTAAATTTATAATCGAACGCTACTCCTTGCAGTTCCCATATTTCATAAGAACTGGTGTAGGGACGAATAGTGTCAGATTGCTTAAACGCTCCATAAGTGGCCGCTGCGCTTTTGGATATCCCTAATTTGGGTGCAAATAGAATTCCTTGTCCTAGGAAAACGCGATATTTTCCTAAAATGAAATGCTTATTTTGCTGACAATATTCGGCATAATATGAATAAAAATCAAAAGGATTTCTCTCTCCTTCATCTTTTTGAGAGATAAATCCAAAGTTGAAATTTGAATAATTGATTATAGTTTTTTGCAGATATTTCACCGTTGAGGGGAGGTCTGCTTTTGCTTGTTGATATTCTGCTCGAATCGAATTGGAAAAAGTAGGATTTAATACTCTTTTAACTTGGAAATATGGCTCTATTTCAGAAATCGTAATCTTATTTATTCCGGCTTTTTCTAAATCTGATATTTTCTTAATGCTGTTTGTTCTTAAGTATGCTAAAATATTTTTTATATCTTTCTCGGATAACCATGGAAAAATCTCCAATTCTTTCTTGGAAACATCATTTATATTTAGGGGTGATATTTTGATTTTTGTTAACTTTCCAAAAAGTTCTGTTTGATGATATAGTTCTGCTTCCGAACTAAAGATGTTTTCTTCCGCTTCTTGTGAAAATAAGCAAGTTAATATACTCCATATGGCAATGATATTAATGAAGTATTTCATAGTGCAATGTAATGTAATGGCTAAGATTTAGATGCGGATGAGTTCGAACACCGTAGCAAATGTTAAGATTCCGGATAGAGAATACCACTCCCACGCCTATTCGATGTGGATTGTATTGATAACTGCAAAGTAAACTGAATGTAGGGAGTAATTTGTAGCTTGATCCCATTTTGAAGCTGAAGTCAAAGTCGTTTTCTTTTTCTAAACCAAAAGATATCGTAGTTTTATCAGATAATTTTCCGGCGGTTTCCCAAAGAAAGATCATTGGTAAAAGTTCTTCGGCAAACTTTGCTTGAAAGGCATTTCGTAGGCTAAAGGCAGTAGTGATATTGGTTTGTTGCCAGGCAATTCCCATACATATTGGATAGGCAGAATGGGAATCGAAATTTTTGATATTGGTATGAATTAGATGAATTGAAGCCCCAACGCTGATAAATTTGTAAGTGTAGTTAATTCCAAAACCTGTATCTGATTCTGTATAGAGGTTATTATTTAAGTATGAGCTTCCTAGGAAAAAACCATATTTTGGGGTGCGAAATGCAAAGTGGGTGTTGTAAAGAGGTAATTGTTCCAGATTAAGGATCCTACTAACGGATGATTCAATTCCGCTTTGGGCTAAGCTTGGATGGAAAAAACTATTTGCCGGATGTGAATTTAAAAGACTAAGACCGGATAGAGCATGATGATATGCGGACGGTTGAAGTAGGATTCCTACCGGGAATAATCTACAGCCAAGTATCAAAAGTAAAAAAAGTAGTAATTTTCTCATTGATCTTCCTCCCCCCCGAGAAGAAATTGATATGGCCAATTAAAATATTAATCAGCCGCAAAATTTAAAGTTATCTAATAAAATCGTTCTATTTAAATGTTTTGATTTTATCTGTGTAGATTGTTATTTTTTCTATATTTTCTTTGGAGTAATACATCGCTTGATCAGCTTCTTTAATCATCTCTTGAAAATGCATTTTATAATTTTTCTTTTGCTCACCATGTTTTATGATATTGGTAGAGATGCCAACACTTGCTCTAATATGAAAAACTTCATCACTATCGCTAATAAATTCTAAGGCTGTTATTCTATCTAAAATGTGTTGTGCCGTTTTTTGGGTATCGGATTCTTGTTGCCCAAATAATAAAATCACAAACTCATCACCACCAATCCGTATTTTTATATCAGATTCACGAACTGTATCTTTGATTACTTGGCCAATTTTTTGTAAAACTTCGTCACCTTTGTGATGCCCGTAATTATCATTAATGCGCTTGAATTTGTCTAAATCAATTAATATTAAAAATAGATTTATTTTTAAACGGTTTGCTAAAAGAAAATAGCGTTGATAATGATTATTAAGATAACGGCGATTATTCAACTTGGTGAGGTCATCTGTGACTGATTGAACTTTAGTTTTGTTAAAAAGAGATTCTATATTGCCATACATGCAGCTAAGGTAATTATTCAAATGCTTCGCCTGTAAGTTAATTATTTGTCTGAGAATGGCTAAATGTTTAGTTTTTTCTTCATTCTCTTCTTCTACTAATTCATTTAGGTGGTTATTTATAAATGTAAAAGAATTATGAAGATGAAGAAGAAAATTTTCATTAAATCTCTTAAGGTTAGGCTCTAGGTTAGGCGTGCTGGTTTTTAAAGATTTTGTTATGTGATTATGAACATTGGAGTGTTGCGTAATGGCTGCTACTAATTTATCATGATCGTAATTATTTAAGAAGTAATCTATTTGAATATTGTATAGATCTAAGGCTGAAGAATACAGCTTCTCCGATATAAAGATATTTGAAAAATGTTTTAAAACTGTTTCAATTTTATTATATGGGGCAAAAGGCAGAAAACAGTACCTTGCCGGTAGATATTCCTTCTGGTGTTGAACAGTTCAGCTAATGTCATTAAATAAAGATGGTAACAATTCTGTTGGTTCAGAGGCGGTTATGGCACGTTGCAGCATAGCACTATGGTACCTTATTGTGCTGGCTGGGGCCGGGTTGCTCTATGTTTTTACCTGTGCGCCGGGT
>DAOWES010000281.1 GCA_030638385.1 Candidatus Cloacimonadota bacterium
ATGTGCAGGAAGCCGGAATCCCAATTCTTACGGAGCATACTTGCATCGACCTGATTACTAATAGTCACCATTCGCAAGATCATCAGGAACTATATTTACCGGAAGAGGTGATGGGTGTTTATGTTTTGGATAATATTTCGGGAGAGATAAAAACAATTTTAGGAAGTCGTGTTATTTTGGCTTCAGGCGGATTAGGGAATTTGTATCAGCACACAACAAATCCCAAACCTGCTACCGGTGATGGAGTGAGTATGGCTTATCGAGCCGGAGCGGACATCATCAATGCCGAATTTATTCAATTCCATCCAACCAGTCTTTTTCATAAAGATATTAAACGCTTTCTCATTTCGGAAGCTCTACGTGGAGAAGGTGTAAAATTGACCGACCATGAGGGGCATCAATTTATGCAAGATTACTCTGATGATGCTGATCTTGCTCCTCGAGATGTAGTTACGCGGGCTATCTATGACGAAATGGCTAAATCCGGAAAGCAATATATGCTTTTAGATTTAGCGTCATACTACACAGGACAAGAGCCAATTAAAGAAAGATTTTCCAAAATATATCAAACTTGCTTGAAAGGTGGGATTGACATTACCAAAGAAGCCATACCAATTGTTCCGGCAGCTCACTATTTTTGTGGTGGTGTGAAGGTAGATTTGGCAGGAAGAAGTACTTTGAAAAATCTCTATGCTATAGGTGAGACAAGCTGTACCGGTTTGCATGGCGCAAATCGCTTGGCTTCTTCATCATTACTAGAAGGCTTGCTTTGGGCCAAAAAAGCAACTGATGATATCTTGGAAAATTTTGAACCAATTCCTGAAAAAAGATTGAGCAATATTCCAAACTGGCAACTTCCGGCTTATCGAGAAGAATTTGATAGCTTACTTTTACAGCAAGATTGGAAGGCTATTCAGTTAACAATGTGGAATTATGCCGGTATTATCAGAACGAACAAAGGGTTGGAACGAGCTAAATCCGATTTAAACTATTATTCACATAGAATATTGAAATTTTATAAACAAGCAAAACTTACTAAACAAATTATCGAGTTACGAAATGGAATCGTAAGTGCCTCGATAATTGTAAATGCAGCCTTACACAATCGAGAATCTCGTGGCTGCCATTTTATCAAAAATGTTTAACAATAAATTAGAGGGCTAGATATGGCATTCGTTCATTTACATAATCACACTCAATATAGTATGCTTGATGGAGCTTGTCGGGTAGATAAGATGCTTGAGCTCGCCAAAAGATACAATATGCCGGCTGTAGCCATGACCGATCATGGTAATATGTTCGGGACTATTGATTTTTATAATAAAGCAAAAAAGTTGGGAATCAAACCAATTATCGGTATCGAAACTTATGTTGTTAATACAGATTTGGATGATCCTGATTCCAAAAAAGATAAACGACATCATTTGGTCTTATTGGCAAAAGATATTACCGGTTATCGAAATTTGATGAAATTATCTTCCAAAGCATATATGGAAGGATTTTATTACAAACCCAGAATTAGTAAGAAACTTTTGGCGCAATATTCAGAAGGAATTCTCTGCTCATCGGCATGTTTGCAAGGCGAAATTCCTTATCTGCTTCTAAATAATCGCAAAGAGGAAGCACTCGAAGCGCTAAATTGGTATAAGAATCTTTTCCCTGACGATTTCTATATCGAACTTCAAGATCATGGTTTGGAAGATGAAAAAGCCGTAGCACCGCTACTTATCCAACTGGCAGAAGAAACTTCCACCCCGATGATTGTTACGAATGATTGTCATTATCTCAATCGTTCCGATTCAGAAGCTCATGACGTGCTTTTGTGTATCCAAACAGGGAAATCTTTAAATGATCAAAATCGGATGCGTTATAGTACTGAAGAACTCTATTTTAAAGATGAAGCAAAGATGCGAGAACTATTTCCTCAATTGTCGGAAGCTTATGATAATACGATAAAAATTGCTGATAAGATAAATTTGGAATTGGAATATAACGATTTTATTTTCCCGTAATTTGAGATACCTGAAAAGTACGCTGATATGGGCGATTATATGCGAGATCTTTGCTATGATGCGATTGATGATAGATATGAAACTGGTATTACCGATGAGATAAAAGAGCGTTTGGAATTTGAGCTCGATGTGATTCATAAAATGGGTTACGATGGTTACTTTCTCATTGTGAAAGATTTTATCGATGCTGCTCGTGCAGAAGCAATTCCGGTAGGACCCGGTCGTGGTTCTGCTGCCGGTAGTATTGTCTCCTATTTGTTGGATATTACACGGTTAGATCCGCTGAAATATGGACTTTTGTTTGAAAGATTTTTGGATGTGGAACGTGTGGGAATGCCCGATATCGATATCGATATTTGTTCAGCCGGACGTAGCCGAGTTATCGAATACGTGGTGGAAAAATATGGCCGAAATAGTGTAAGTCAGATTGTTACATTTGGAACTTTGGGCGCGAAATCTGTGATCAAAGATGTGGCACGAGTTATGGAAGTACCTGCGGCAGAAGCAAATAAGATCACAAAAATGATGCCTTCTACTCCCAAGCTGTCTTTGCAGAAAGCGTTAGACGAATCTCCCGAATTTTATAATCACATGAATAGTAATGAGCTGAATAAAACCATTCTGAAATATTGTTTTGTGTTGGAAGGTTTAATCAGACAAACCGGAATTCATGCTGCCGGAGTGGTGATTGGCCCCGGCGACTTGAGTGATTATGCGCCGTTGTCAGTAAACAAACAGAAAGGCGGTGATTCGGTTGTAGTTGTTCAGTATGAAGGTAAATGGCTGGATGATCTGAAGATGTTGAAGATGGACTTTTTGGGTTTGAAGACTCTCACCATAATCGATCGAGCTGTAAAATTAGTTAAGGAATCTCAGAATATTGAGATCGATATAGATAATATCCACTTGGATGATAAACCGGCGTATGATCTGCTTTCAAAGGGGAAAACCGATGGTATATTCCAATTTGAATCTGGCGGGATGAAGAAATATTTGAGCGAATTGAAGCCGAATGTTTTTGAGGATTTGATCGCAATGGTTGCGCTTTATCGACCTGGTCCAATGCAATTTATCCAAACTTTCATTAATAGAAAGCATGGAGTTGAGCCGGTTGAATATGATCACCCCTTAACAGAAGAGACGTTACGTGAAACTTATGGAGTAACAGTTTACCAGGAACAGGTGATGCTTATTTCCAAGCGGATGGCAGGATTCTCCAGTGCAGAAGCCGGGACTCTGCGTAAAGCTATTGGAAAGAAAAAGCTCGATCTGATGGCGAAGATGGAAGTTAAATTCAAAGATGGGGCTGTGGCAAATGGTGTATCCAAAGAAATTGCCGATAAAATTTGGTCAGATTGGCAGGAGTTTGCGAACTATGCATTCAATAAAAGTCATGCTGCCTGTTATGCGTACATCGCTTATCAAACGGCATTTCTAAAAGCAAATTACCCTGTAGAATTTATGGCGGCGTTGTTATCTTTGGAGGAAAATCCAAGTAAAATCCCCTATTTTATTAGTGAATGTAAAAATATGAATATCGAGGTAGTACCTCCGATGCTAAACGAAAGTAACACTGATTTTATGGTTCATGGTAATAAAATAGAATTTGGTTTACGAGCGATTAAAAACGTCGGAGCTGCGGCTATAAGATCGATAATAGATGAAAGAGATAAAGGTGGAAAATTTCAGAACCTATTCGAGTTTGCTTCTCGTGTAGAGTTGATGAGTGTGAATAAGACCATTCTGGAAAGTTTGATTTGTGCAGGAGCGATGGATAATTTAGATGGGAATCGAGCCCAAAAATATAACTCTATCGAAAATGCCTTGGAATATGCTTCAGCTGTGCAGACGGAAAAGAAACGAGGTCAAATTACCTTCTTTGAAGCATTTCAGGAAGATGATACGGAAAATGATTACCTCCCTGAACTTCCTGAAATAAAAGAGTGGTTAGCAAATGAATTTTGGGAAAAAGAGAAAGAAGTGCTAGGCTTTAGTTTTTCTCCAAACCCACTTAAGCAACATGAGAAAATGCTTGATTTGCTTACCAATGTAACTACTGAAAAAGCAGAGTATGAACCAGAAAAAATCCCCTCTTTTATCTATATTGCCGGAATTGTGGCTGAAGTAATTAGAAAAAGGGACAGGCGAGGAAATGCTTTTGCTATAGTAATTATGGAAGATCTCTATGGAAAATTTGAAGTATTGCTTTTCCGAGATGATTTTGACCAATATATTGCAATGATGGAAGAGGGAGCGCAACTGTATGTGACTGGTAAGAAAAGTACATATAGCAATGGGACAGAGAATGTAATTCGAATTATTCCTACAATGATTATGAATTTTTCTAATATGAAAAATAAACTGAGTGGAGAAGTGTATATAAGAATTAAGGAAAAGGACGCAACGGCGGCTTTAGCAAAAGAAATTAAACTAATTACTCAGGCGAATCCCGGTAAATTTGGATTTCATATTACTGTGGAAACAGATAAGTTTAAAGCACTAACTCTAATAGCTAGAAGATATAAGATTTTCCCGGATGCGGCATTATTGAATTTACTGGAAGGAAAGCTGCTAATTAGCCCCAAAGTAGTATATGGATATTAGCCGGATTTTGGAGGAACTATGAAAAAGATATTTGTACTATTAATTATGTTGTTTTTAACCACAATGGCTATGGCTGATTTGGCTGTGGCGGTGGATCAGAATAGATTTTTAGATGAAAAAGGTAACACAAAGTTGGAACTATTATATCAAGTTCCTTATAACGAATTAATTTTTTTGCGCGATGAATTTGGATTTACTGCTGAATTGAAAGTCGTTTTATCTTTGGAAAAAGATGGAAAGGAAGTATATAGATATCCCTTTTCAAATAAAATTGTGGTAAGGGAATTTGATAAAACTAATTTGAAAATTAATTTCAAAGATAAAATTTCTTTAACTTTGTCTAAATCCGGTTTTGTAATCAAACTTAGCTTTGAGGATCCCAATAAAATGGAATCAATCAAATGGGAATCTGAGTTTTTTGTTCTTCCGGAAAATATTATGATTAGTGATTTGGAATTTAATGAAAAAGTAATCCAAGATACAACCTTATTTATGGCAAATTTACATCGCAATGGAATGTTGTTTGATGCAACGGCAAATCATGTTCTTCAAAAAGAAAACGAACAATTCGTGTTATATTATGAATTGCAAAATTTTGGTGTTGATCAAGATGAGAAATGTAAATTAACAGAAACTCTTTCGATAATAAGAAATGAGGAAGTTGTGCTTTCTAGTTCAAATTCAATCGAAAAAAAAGCAACGACTCTTCTCAGGCTGAAAAATGTGAATATAACTGAATTAGACCCTGGCTATTATTCAGTTATATTAAAGGTTGATGATGAGATAAATCAGCATAGTTCAGAGGTGAAAGATTATTTTGTTTTGAAAGAAAACAAAACAAATAAATTAAGGTTATTTACTTCAATTGATGATGAATACTCATTGATTCGATATTTTTCCGCTTCTGGCCAAAGTGTTTGGAAAAACTTAAGCCCAAAAGGTAAAGAGAATTTTATCTCAAGATTTTGGCATTCAAATGATCCAACCCCGGGAACAGAGAGGAATGAATTTTTCGAAGTAGTTCAAAAGAGAGTGAAAATTGCGAACCAAAGATATAAGTCTTTTTGCGATGGCTGGGATACCGATATGGGAAGAATCTATATTAGGCATGGTCAACCGGATGAGATAGTTAAGGCAAGCACAGGATTAGTTACGAAATATGCAGAAAAAGATTATCAGATTTGGAAATATAGAACAAGTAAACAATTAACCTATATTTTCATTGACATTCAGAATAACAATAAATTTAAAATGATTTACAGTTCAAATGACTTAAAAGAGTCTAGCTATACGAATTGGAAAGAGTTTCTCGGTATCGATTTTGATGAGAATGTATTGGAATAATACACTCGTTATACGATTATGTAATGTTGTAGTTATTTGAGTTTAATTTTGATCTTGTGAACTATATTTATAAAGTAAGGGTTTCGATAACTACTATTGATTCCTGAAAATGTGATTTGATAAACTGGCATGGAAAATGCAAAATCATATCACGTTTATTGTTAGATAGCAGAAAATGCATTTTTTAAGTGTTTTATCTTTCTCTCTTTGGTATTTTCAGCATTTATGATGATGATTACATCAAAGCGAGTAAACCAATCTTCATATTGTTGGTGAGATGCCAGAAATGTTGCTGCTGTCTTAAAAAGTTTTTTCTGTTTCGATCTTGATATGCTGGATAGTGCTGTTTCAATATTTGATGCTCTTGTTTTTACTTCCACAAAAACAAGTTCATCTTCATCAATGGCAATAATATCTATCTCACCATAGCAGGAGTGAAAATTACGGGAAATCACTTGGAACTTCTTATTTTTCAGGAAGTTAAC
>DAOWES010000061.1 GCA_030638385.1 Candidatus Cloacimonadota bacterium
AGAAAGCACTTGTTTTCCAGCAAGCTGAAAAATCAATGCATCGCAAACCGAGTCTGAACCAACATCGTTCGCTAACGCGAGCCGAGTTGTAAATGGCACGCCAGCAGGGACTTGAACCCCAGACCTACGGATTAGAAATCCGTTGCTCTATCCAGCTGAGCTAATGGCGCACTGCATTTTGGTAGCGGCACAGGGACTTGAACCCCGGACACTCGGATTATGATTCCGATGCTCTAACCAGCTGAGCTACACCGCCAAGAATCTATACAAAAAAAATGGTAGCGAGGATAGGATTTGAACCTATGGCCTTCGGGTTATGAGCCCGACGAGCTACCAGACTGCTCCACCTCGCAACAAAAATTATTTAACACTTATGCTTTCTTAGAAGAAGTTTTGTTCCTTTCCCTAATCAAGTAACACACTTATTTAATAATTGTGTTTTTGTGTCAAGCATAAAAATAGATACTTGCCTAATAAAAATTGGGTAAATTTATTGGGCAAGCCCATAAGGGTAATAAAAGGACGGAGATGCGAACTAAATGTGACGGCTAAATATACGGAATATTTTTTTATTCAATGCTTTTGTTCTTATATTTATACTTGGGATATAGGAAATTCATCAGTTTGTTTTTTCTAATATTTGGGCTTTTGAGGGGTTTTATTTCGAAATAGCATATAATCTTCTATCTTGAATTGTTTATCAAAGAAAAGTTAGTTGGATTTAATCATGCAATTTTGAAAGAGTTTTTTTAAGAGTAAGTGTCCTTTCATAATTAATCATATTTTAGGTGTGAATGAGTAGGTTAATGCTGTAAAATAGGCTTATTTGCAATTATACAAATAGCTTGACGGAAAAGACGGTTCTAAACGTTTTCATCTATAAAGAGGAATGAATAATGTTTACTGAAATAATTGTTAATGTACATCCGCATGAGAAGCGGGTAGCTATAATGGAAGATAATCGTCTGGTTGAGCTTTTTGCAGAGAAAAAAGATAAACAAATGGTTGTCGGAAATATTTATAAAGGTGTTGTGAAGAATGTGCTACCGGGAATGGGAGCGGCATTTGTAGATATTGGGCTTAGTCGAACTGCGTTTTTACATTATAAGGATATTTTTCCTGAGCTATTACTGGGGAATAAAAAAGTTAGAATTGGTAGGGATTCTTCCAAGATTAGCGAGATTTTATCTCCGGGAGATGAAATAATCGTTCAGGTAAAAAAAGATCCGATTGGCAAAAAAGGAGCTCGTGTTACAGGTAAGGTCTCTGTGCCGGGTAAATTTTTAGTGTATATTCCCGAAGAGCGGAAAATTGCAATCTCGCGAAAGATTACATCTGTAAAAGAGAGAAAAAGAATTAAATCAATTCTTAAGCCAATTAAAGAAAAAAATGTAGGTGTGATTGTTAGAACAGACACTGAGGCAATTGAAAATGAGGATTTTAAGAAAGAATATGATGGTTTGATGAAAACCTGGAAACTTGTAAAGAAGCAGCTTAAATATTCCAAATCACCAGCTTGCTTGTTTAATCAAAGTGATCTTTCGCATACCCTTATTAGAGATCTTTTTAATTCAAACGTGGAACGCTTGGTTGTTGATGATAAAAAATTATGCAATCAGATAATTCGCAGAATTAATGACTCATGGCCGGAATTTTCCGACCGAGTTGAGCTTTATCAGGAAGATTCACCAATCTTTGACGCTTATGGTATCGAGAAAGAGATTAAGTCGATTTTCAAATCTCGTATTCCTCTGCCAAGTGGTGGTAATATTACGATCGAGCAGACAGAAGCTTTAGTCGCTATTGATGTGAATACTGGAAGTTTTACCGGTAATAATAATTACGACGAAACTATAAAGAAAACAAATCTCGAAGCAGCTTTTGAAGCAGCAAGACAGATTCGTTTACGTGATCTTAGTGGAATAATGATTATCGATTTTATTGATATGAGATATGATGACCATAAAGATGAAGTTTATGCTGTTTTGCGTAACACGATGAGAAGAGATCAGGCTAAGCATAAGGTGTATCCATTTTCAGCACTTGGTTTAGTGGAAATATCTCGTCGTAGAACGCGCCCCAGCTTGTTGTTGACTTACTCTGAGTCTTGTCCGTATTGTAACGGAACAGGTAGATTGCTTTCCAGGGATTCGGTAGCAGTTCAGATTTCTCGTTGGTTAAAAAGAGCTCAATACTTTATAAAAGATGATTCTTTGAAAATTGTTGTTCATAAGAATGTGAAAGAGTTTTTTGAAAAGAATATGGATATATTGAAGGATATCGGCAATCATATTGAGTTTGAAGTAGATAGCAAAATTAAGTTTGATACTTTTAAGGTTTTTTCTTTAAAAACGGGTAAGGAAATAACTTTAAAATATTCTGCTTGACAGTATTAGCGAAGGCGAACTTTTTGTTCGTCTAAAAGAATTATAATGATATAGATTAAGGAGATAAGAATGTACGCAATAGTAGATTTTAAAGGTGCACAATTTAAGGTTGAAAAAGACCTCAAATTACAAGTTCCCTTCTTAAGTGAATTCGAAATTGGCGCTAGCATCGAGATAGATAATGTTCTCATGTTAAAAGATGATAATGGTATTGTTATCGGTCAGCCTACTGTGGAAAACGCAAAAGTTACCGCAGAAGTAATTTCTCACTATAAAGATAAAAAAGTAATCGTTTTCAAGAAAAAAAGAAGAAAAGGTTACGAGAAGAAACAGGGTCATAGACAAAATTACACAGAAATTAGAATTAACGAGATAATTAGATAAACCGGAGGTATTTCAATGGCTCATAAGAAAGGTGTTGGAAGTAGTAAGAACGGAAGAGACAGTAATCCGAAATATCTGGGTGTGAAAAAGTACGGTGGTGAAAAAGTTACTGCAGGGAATATCATTGTTCGCCAAAGAGGAACAAAAGTTCATAAAGGTAATAATGTAGGTCTTGGAAACGATTTTACAATTTACAGTCTTATAGATGGCTTTGTTAAGTTTGAAACTAAAAAAGCTGGAAAGAAATTTGTAAGTGTATACCCAGAGAGAGTATAATCTTTAATAGAAAAGATAATTAAGCAGTCATATTGGCTGCTTTTTTTTTTATAAAATTTTAAGAGGTGAAATGGAGGGATAATGGCTACAAAATCAAGTTTTGAATATTATGGAAATTTGCAAGATATGTCTAAGATTAGAGCTGTAGGGGAAACATTATTAAATAATCCAAAAGTAAGGAAAATCACGGCTGCTGAAGCTTATCAGATGGCTTTAAATCAGCCGGGAGTATCTGAAACTGATTTACTGATATATCCACCCAAAGCGCAAATGCTTAATTTACCTAAAAATGCAAAAATTCTCAATGATTGTCATGGAAAAATTATAGGTAGAACTGCTCAGGCGAGGGTCTTTTATAATAGAATACCTCAGGTGGAGCAGAAAAAGGTAGAAGGTGATTTACGCGAGGCGATCTATCAGATGGATGCTCACAAACTCATCAAAGCGGAAGCTGTGATTGGATTAGATAAAGATCTGATGATTAAAGCTACCTTTATTACCACAGAATCTGATGCGATGAATCTCTTTAATTGGCTTAGTAACTTTATGCCCTATGAAAATATTAAAAACGAATATGAACAAAGCAAAGAGCTTCCAATTCAAGATATTATTATTGTAGCATTCAATGAATGGAAGAATAATGATGAATATTATTGCAATATTGGCTCTTCGCAATTAGCATTAGTTGATGAAAGTCATAATATTATTTATAATTTTGGAATGCGTTATTTTGGTGAACGTAAGAAAGGAACATTAACTTTAGCTTGGGCAAGCGGAATGAGATTGGGAATGGCTGCTTGTCATGGTGGTATAAAAGAAATAGATTTTAGTGACTGCCAAGAAGAAAAATATGCAAAACTTGGGAAAAAATCAATAGCCTTCTTTGGCCTTTCCGGAACCGGAAAATCCTCTCATACAAATTCAGCTTCCAATGGCGGAACGATGCCGGTAGGATTTAAGAAAGTGGTTTTGCATGACGATGCTTTCCAGATTGATACGGAAAATAAAGTCTGCCGTGTTTGGGAGCCATCTTTATTTGATAAAACAGATAGTCGTGAACCCGGTCATGATGATTGGGATTATTGCATCTCTGTGATGAATCATGGTATGATGCGAATCAATGGGAAATTGATGCCGATAGGATTAGATTTGCGCCAAGCAAATGGGCGTTGTCTATTAGATAGAGATCTACTTGGTAATTGGGTAAATCGTTGTAGTTTTCCTCAAGCTATTTCTTGGTTAATGAAAGATAGCGTGCTTCCTCCACTCATTAAATTTAGCAATTCATATCTGGCGGTGGCAATGGGTGCAGCCTTAATGACAAAGCGTAATCGTGCCGAAAATGTTCGTGAATCTGAATTACAGAAATTGGTGTTTGAACCTTTTGCAAATCCATTTAGGGTTTATGAACTTTATAAGGATGTGGAAGCGTTTATCAAAGTTATTGAAAATGGGGCAGATTGCTATTCTTTCAATTCTTTGGGCTATTGGAAATCCGGAGATAATGATTTGGAAAAAATTCCCCTTAAAACATCATTGGCTCTTCAAACTGCAATTCTCACAGATCAACTTACTTGGGAAGAATGGGATATGTTGCCAGGTGCAATGATTCCTACCAAGGAGTCTATTGATAAATTGTTGCCCGGTTACTACTACAAATATGATCCAAAGAGAAGAAATAATTTGGAACAATATACCGAGTTGCTTAAAGATCGATTTGGACAGAGACTTGATTTCCTGAGGCAGTCTGATCTTTCTTTAAAACTTGATCTCTTATCAAACTTGGTCGAAAATGTAAAAGTTAACGCCTAAATTTTGGAATGATTTAAGCCCCTGATATTTCGGGGGCTTTTTATTAATAAGAAAAATATCTATTTTGCCTGAAATTATTTAACCAATTTCAAAACTTACTTCTTGAAGCATTATAGAAAGCTAATAGGGAAAAATGAAACACACTAATATTCTGTCAGATAATAATATTGGAAGATTACTTATAAAACTTTCGGTTCCGGCTACAATCGGTATGATCGTGATGGCCTTATATAATGTGGTAGATGCCATTTTTATAGGACGAAGCGTGGGCACATTGGGGATTGCCGGTTTGGCTATTGCTTTTCCTATGCATATGATTGTTTTGGCTTTTGGTACAGCAAATGGAATTGGAGCTGCTTCCATAATTTCACGGGCTTTTGGTGAAGGTGATCTGGAAAAAGCAAATAAGACTTTTGGTAATGCCATGTTTTCTGTGATTGCTATCTCTGTTTTGTTAACTACTTTTTCACTGATATTTATTGAGCCACTGCTACGTTTATTTGGCGCAACAGATGAGATTATGCCATATGCAAAAGATTATCTTTCCATAATTATTCTTGGTACAATTTTCTTTGTTTTTGCTATCTCTTCCAATGGAATTATTCGCTCTGAAGGGCATGCCAAAGTGGCGATGGGTTCGATGGTTGTATCGGCTATACTAAATATTATTTTCGATCCTATTTTTATTTTCTGGTTTAATATGGGAATTCGCGGTGCAGCCTGGGCTACTGTTTTAGCGCAGTTTATAACGGTAGGATATCTTCTCTATTTTTATAGTACCGGCAAGAGTGTGTTGCATATAAAATGGTCATCAATACATTTCAATTTATCTATTCAAAAGGAAATATTTTCAATTGGAATGTCATCGTTTGCGCGTCAGATTGCTTCTAGTTTATTGATAATTATTCTAAATCATTTGTTAGCGCTTTTTGGCGGAATTTATATCGCTATTTACGCAATTATCAATAGAGTTTTGCGCTTTGTTTTTATGCCTATTTTTGGGATTGCCCAAGGTATGCAGCCAATATTGGGTTATAATTATGGTGCAAGAAATTATGATAATGCCGGCAAAGTAATTAAGCTGGCAATTCTTCATGCTACAGCTATTGGTATAAGTGGATTGATTATTCTGTATCTATTTACTGCTCAGATATTTAGTTTGTTTTCAAATGATTCTGTGCTGATTTCCAAGGGGATTGAGGCGATGCGGATAGTTATTTTGGCTCTGCCATTTGTTGGTTTTCAGATTATTGGAGCAACTTCCTTTCAAGCATTGGGGAAAGCTGTTCCGGCGCTTATTCTCTCTTTGGCAAGACAGGTAATCATTCTTATTCCGCTGCTGCTAATCTTCTCAAAGGTATTTGGACTTAATGGCATTTGGGCTTCCATGCCTGTTGCCGATACGCTGGCAGCGTTGATTACATTTGTCTTTTTTGTAAATTTGATGAGAAAATTACAGACCAGATAAAATGGTTGACTTGAATCAATTTGAAAGAATTTTTACGCTAAACAGGAGGATATATGAGACGAAATTTATTTATATTATTAATTTTATTAATGCTGGCAGCCTGTTCTCCTGAATCTCAATCAGGTGGAATCAATCCGATGCAAAATTTTAATGCAATGTGGGATTATCAGAAGCCGGATCAAACAGAACAACTTTTTTTGAGTGTATTGAAAACAGTTAAAAATTCTGCGGAAACAAGTTATGATCGTAATTATCATGTTGAACTTCTAACGCAAATTGCCCGAGCACAAGGCATGCAAGGAAAATTTGAACTTGCTGAACAAACATTAAATTCAGCAGATTCGCTAATTACTGAAAACACAAAAACAGGGAAAATTCGCTTTTTATTGGAAAAAGGTAGATTATTAAATTCTTCCGACAAAAGAGAGGATGCTGGTTCAATATTTTTGCAAGCATATAATTATGGCACAGCGCAGAAATTAGATTTTTATACATTAGACTCAATTCATATGTTAGCAATTGTTGAATCACCGGAGAAGCAATTGGCTTGGAATTTAAAAGCGATTAATATTGCCGCTAATAGTGATGACATGCGTTGCAAAAGTTCATTAGGAACATTATATAGTAAGGTTGGTTGGCGATATCATGACTTGGCCGATTATGCTAAGGCAATGGAATACTTTCAGGATGGCTTGGAATATAGACAAAATAGTAATGATGCAAAAGCTACCAGAATTGCCAAGTGGACGGTTGGAAGATGTTATCGATCTTTAAAAGAATATGCCAAAGCAAAAGAGATTATGTTAGCATTGGAAAAAGAGATTGATGAGAATGAACTTCCTAAAGATGGCTATGTTTATGAAGAATTGGCAGAATTATATCAGCTAGAGAAAGATTCGAAAGCAAAAAAATATTTTGGATTGGCTTATCAAATACAATCTCAAGATAGTTGGATTGTGAAAAATGAAGCTGAAAAATTGGCTAGAATGAAAAAAATAGCAGAATGATTTTTCTAAATAAAATAAATTCATAATAAGGAAAAAATATGACAAATTCACGTTCTCTTAATATATCCTTGGGCATTTTGTCGATGGCTATAATGGTTTATACTCTCAAAACGTTACAGAGTATATTCATTCCACTTACATTTGCAATATTTCTCACCTTTTTGTTTCATCCTATAAATAGATTTATGAAAGATAAACGCATTCCGGTGAGCGTGAATATGTTGGTTTTGGTGGTGATAATTTTATTCACATTTACCCTTATGGGGGCAATTGTATATACTAGTATAGCTTCCTTTGTTACGGAATTTCCAAAGTATGAAGAAGCTCTCTCTGAAATGACTAAAAGTTTTTTCACATTTATCGATATGCCTTTTGAAAATGTGACCAGCTTTCTGAATAATAAAGTTAATTGGTTTCAAATTGCCGATAAACTTTCGCTTTCCAAAATTCTTTCCGGAACGATGGGTACTTTTATCGATTTCTTTGTGAAACTGCTCTTAACAATTGTTTTCATGCTATTTATCTTAATTGATCGAGATGATCTAAATAAGAGAGTTAAAAAAGTATTGGCTGAAGATCGAATATCGCTTTCGGAAAATTTGGTGGGTAAGATTGGCGAGCAGATAAACAAATATATCGTTAATAAAACTCTGATTAGTTTAGCTACCGGACTAATCTCAATGATTTTTATCGCTATTTTTGGGATAGATTTTGTGGTGATCTCCGGCTTGCTTATTTTCATATTAAATTACATTCCCAATGTCGGCTCGATTATTGCCTCTGCTTTTCCTATAATTATCTGCTTTATTCAATATGGACTCAGCTGGCAGTTGGTGGCTATTAGTTCTGCTTTGGTAACAACTCAAATGGTTATTGGTAATTTTGTGGAGCCAAGAGTTATGGGACACGAATTGCAGCTTACACCACTTTTTGTGCTTATCTCATTAATTTTTTGGTTTTGGGTTTGGGGACCGGTTGGAATGATTTTAGCTGTTCCGCTAACTTCCGCGATCACCATCATCATCAAGGAAATTCCTTCCTTGAAAGTTATCTCTGCCCTTATCAGTTACGATTAATATTATGCCTTTAAGAATTGATTATATTTACCCGAATAGTTTAGCTGAGGAAGCCGGATTGCAAGAAGAAGATTTAATTATTTCCATCAATAATCATCTAATTATTGATTTTTTGGATCTTCAATTTTATGGTGCCGATGAAGTGCTGGAAATTGTCTTTAAACGTGATAATGAAGAACGGATTGTTACAATATTGCAAAATTGGGAAACTCCTTTGGGAATTGAACCCAAACCACATAAATGCCGCTTATGCGTGAATAACTGTATTTTTTGCTTTGTAGATCAGATGCGAAATGATATTCGGAAAAGTTTGTACATTAAAGATGATGATTTTAGACTATCTTTTGTGTTTGGAAATTTCATTACTCTTACGAATCTTACCGATAAAGATTTTGCCAAGATTATAGAACAAAAGCTTAGTCCGCTCTATATCTCGGTGCATACTACAAATCCAATTTTACATAAGCAGATGTTACGTTATAAACACGATTTTAATATTTTGGAAAAATTGCAATTTCTAAGTAAGCATGGTATTGAATTTCATACGCAAATAGTGGTTATTCCAGGTTGGAATGATAAGGAAGAGCTAGAGCGTTCCTTAAGCGATCTCTCTTCGGAGGAGCTTAACGTTTTGTCGATTGGAGTTGTTCCGATTGGTTTAACACAATATCGCGATGAACTTGAGCCTCTGCGTACAGTGAATGCAGATGAGGCCAAACACATATTAGAACTTGCTAATAAATATGAAAAAACTTTATGCTCAGATGAATTTTTTCTACTTTCCAATTCTATCGTTCCCCCCGAGGAATATTATGGGACATACGATCAATTGGAGAATGGGGTAGGGATGGTTCGAATGTTGTTGGGCAATTGGCAGGATAGCCGTGATGAATTTATTGATATGCTGGCTGCAGAACCAAATAGATTTGTGTTTGTGGGCGGTAAATTGGCACATAGCCTAATGTCTGAGATTTCTAATGAAATTAACCATGAACTTGCCGGAAAATCACGCGCAGTAGCGATTAAGAATCTGTTTTTAGGGCCAACTGTTACCGTTACAGGGCTTATTGCTGTCCAAGATATTTTGGAACAAGTATTTTTGAAAGAAGATGAAATTCCTATTTTTAGTAAAGGCATGTTTAATGATAATGAAGTTAGCATAGATGATGTGCCAATGCAGGAACTTTGTGAGAAATTGGGTGGTAGAATTTTAGTAATTGATGAAGAATTTGCAGATTGGTTTTGGGTGGAGAATTAGAAAGGTGAGGATTACAATCGTCGCCTTCCTAGAAAAAGATCCAAAGATCTCTAATCAGGAGGATATTTATGGAATCTATAAGAGAATTATATAGGATTGGAATTGGCCCATCTAGTAGTCATACAATGGGGCCACGCAAAGCTGCACAAATATTTTTGGAAAAATACCCCAATGCAGCACGTTATAAAGTGAATTTATATAACAGTTTGGCTGCTACCGGAAAAGGGCATTTAACCGATTGGACTATTCATGATGTATTTAAAGATGAAAATTTGGAAATAGGTTGGATTCCGGATCAACAATTGCCTAAGCATCCAAATGGAATGAAATTCAAAGCATTTGACGCTGATGAAAATTTACTTGGTGAATGGCAGGTTTATAGCATTGGTGGCGGAGCTTTGTGGGATGAGAGTAATTCTAATGAAAAAGAGAGTTTTTACAATCGTCATACCATGAAAGAGATTTTGGCACATTGCAAAAAAGAAGGGATCACCTTTTCTAATTATGTTTTTTTGCATGAAGATGAAGATATCAAGATATATCTGAAACAGATTTTAGATACGATGTTTAGTGCTATCGATAAGGGTTTAAATACTGAAGGATCGCTTCCGGGTGGAATAGGAATTCCGCGCAAAGCCTATTCTGTTTATCGGCGAGTAAGAATGATAGACAAACATTTTAAACGTGGTGGTTTGCTTTCGGCTTATGCTTTAGCTGTTTCGGAAGAGAATGCTTCCGGAGGCACCATCGTAACCGCTCCAACTTGCGGCTCTTGTGGTGTATTGCCGGCAGTTTTACGCTATCTGCAAGACGTACTTAGAAGCACTGAACAAGAACTGATTAACGCTTTAGCAACAGCTGCGTTAGTTGGAAATCTCGTAAAAGAAAATGCTTCCATTTCCGGTGCGGAAGTGGGATGTCAGGGAGAGATTGGGACTGCTTGTGCTATGGCTGCCGCAGCGGCTACACAACTTATGGGCGGTTCTATAAGACAAATTGAATATGCCGCCGAAATGGGGTTGGAACATCACTTGGGGCTTACTTGTGATCCTGTTTACGGACTTGTGCAAATCCCATGTATCGAAAGAAATGCCTTTGCTGCTAAACGAGCACTTTCCTGCGCTGAATATGCCTTGATTTCTGATGGTAGCCATTTTATTAATTTTGATGATGTGGTGGAAGTAATGAATCAAACCGGAAATGATCTGCCATCGCTTTATCGAGAAACTGCTGAAGGTGGATTAGCCAAAATATTTAAAGAAAAATTAAAACATTAGAGCTCTAAGCCAAATGTGTGGATGAGCAAGATATGTCATTCAACGATTGATTTACATTTATAAATATATAAGGCGATAATGTTTATTATCGCCTTATATATTATCTCTATTTTTTTTCTAAATAATTTTGATATTACGGGTGTTAGATACTACCACTTCGGCAATAATTCTGCACCAATCCATACCTGCTTTATGTAATTTTTCAACCAATAATTCTGCTTTTGCTGCCGGTAAAGATATCAATAATCCACCTGAAGTTTGTGCATCGAACATCAACATCAATTTATCATCATCAAATTCTGCGGGAGTGCTGACAAATGGGCTAAAGTGTTCTCGGTTTTTCCAAGAACCGGTTGGGAAAAGTCCTATACTGGCATATTCCATGGCTTCGCTGATGATGTCTACTTTACTTGAATCCAATACTATGGAAGCTGTTGAATTTGTCATCTCGTACATATGTCCCATTAACCCAAAACCGGTAACATCTGTCATGGCATTTACGCCTATCTCCACGGCAAGTTCGGCTGCTGTTTTGTTTAACATGGTCATAAATTTCACTGCTTCATTTATTGCATTTTCACTAGCTATATCTGCTTTAATAGCTGTAGTAATTACTCCTATGCCAAGTGGTTTCGTTTGAATTATTTTGTCTCCCGGTTTGATCGTATTATTACGTACAATTTTATCCGGAGCTACAATTCCCGTTACGCTTAAACCATATTTCATCTCAAGGTCTTCAATTGTGTGACCACCCAAAACAACTCCGCCTGCTTCTTTCACCTTATCGGCACCGCCGCGTAATATATCTGAAAGCATTTCCTGGCTAACATGACAATTGTCATGAGCGACAATATTTAACACAGTTTGAACTGTTGCGCCCATGGCAAAGACGTCGCTAAGGCTATTGGCGGCAGCAATTTGACCATAAATATAAGCATCATTTACTACCGGTGTGATGAAATCAACTGTTTGAACCATAGCTAAATCTTCATTCAACAGGAAAACTCCTGCATCATCAGATGTGTCGAAGCTAACCAGAACATTATTGCTCGTGGGAAAATCTACATTTTTCATTATATTTGATAAGTCCGCCGGACTAACTTTAGCAGCTCAGCCAGCAGCTCTTACAAATTGAGTGATTTTTACTCTTTCATCTATCGTTTTATCCATTTTTAATCCTAAAAAAAATATTTATTACATAGCTTCTCATTGCTTTATTTGTGTCAATTATATTTGGTGGCAAGTATCCTGATCTATCTGATAAAGGCATATTAGAAAATAATAGAATGTAGTAATTTATGACTTCCTACTAATATAGAAGGGTGGGGTGAGGTGCTGCAAAACACTTAATTATGCAGAACTCAGAAAAAAAATAAATCGATAAAAGAGATGATTATTACCTATCAGAAAATCATCTTTACAAAACGAATGAGATTATCATTTTTTGATTCTTGTAATTTTTAAAATATTAAGGGGTGATATGAAAAAAAAGATAATCTTAGTAGGTAATGAATTATCTATTAATAGCGAGGGTAGGCTTGAAGCTGAAAAATGTAACTTAAATATTTCAAATCCAATCTCTACTTTTGAAGATGTAATTTCATTGGAAAAAAAAATTGAACCGGATATATTTTTAGTAGATTTGTTAATATCTGAAAATGAAGATTGCCTTGAGATAGTTTCTCAAATAAAAAAAGCCTATGATATACCCATCATTTACCTTACTTCTGCCACTCCCCAAGAGAGAAATATAAAAAACAGTGTTTACGATTCATATGGATTTCTTAGAAAACCAACCTGTCCCGAAACCATAAAAGTGGCGGTAGAAGCTGCTTTATACAAGAAAGAGATGCTTTTAACATTAAAAGAGAGTAGATGTACAAATAATGCGTTGTTAAATGCGAGCTCGCATCAAGCAATGGTAGTAGATAAACAATGTAAGATTTTAGCGATTAATAATGTCATGTGTGAATTTTTAGGGAGTGAAAGTAACAAACTTATCAATCGTTATTGTTCTAATGTTATTTATCCGGAATTGCTAGATGAAAGAATAAAGAAGATTCAAGAAGTTTTTCAAACAGGTAAAGAAGTGACATTCTCCGATTCATATAAAGGAAAATTTTACAGAAATCATTATTTTCCTGTAAAAAATAGGATGAAAAAAACTTTTCAAGTAGTCATATATATTCGAGATGTCACCACATCGGAAGTAGCAAATGATCATGTGTTGAAGTTGTCTAAAGTTCTGGAAACAATGTTGTTGGGTGTTGTTATTGTTGATATGAATATGAAGATAATCTATTGTAACGAGGCCAAGGCAAAGATGCATAGTTATCAGCGAAGTGAACTTATTGGCAAAAAAGCTGATGTTTTCATATCAGAAGAATTCCCACAGGAATCTGTTCACGATTTGTTAAATTTATTGCGAGGTGTTTCTCGAGAACGAATGAATATACGCAAAGATGGTTCTTTATTTCCAGTGAGGATAATTTCTGATGCTGTAATTGGAAACGATGGAACTCCATTTGCCTTTGTTATAATGTGTGAAGATATCTCTGAACGAAAGGAGATGGAAACTCAACTTCTTAGAAGTGAACGTTTGGCGGGTGTGGGAAGTTTGGCAGCCGGAATTGCTCATGAGATTCGAAATCCTTTGGGGAATATAAGTTCTTCAGCTCAATTTTGTTTAAGTAAAGATGATTTACAACAAGATTTTAAGATCTTTCTTGAAATTATTAAAAGAAACGCTGATCATGCTAATGATATTATTAAAGATTTATTAGATTTTGCCAATCCGAGAGAAATTAAGAAATATCCAATAAATATGATCAGCATAATTAATACCGCAATTAGCTTAGTAGAGAGTAAATTTATATCGAATCAAATTGAACTAATAACAGATTTTGCCGAAGATTTGCCATTGCTAGAATTAGATGAAAAATGGATTGAGCAGTCTTTTCAAAATGTTATTTTAAACTCAATCGAAGCGATGCCGTCCGGTGGAGAATTCCAAATAAGATCTTATTTGGAAAATCAGCAAGTGGTAGTTTCATTTAAAGATAATGGCTCCGGTATCGATGAAGAAGATTTAAATAAGATTTTTGATCCCTTCTTTACCACGAAAGATAATGGCGTTGGCTTGGGATTATCATCAATTAATTATGTTCTCACTGCACATGATGCGAAATTAAAAATAAATAGTGAAATTGGTGAAGGAACTACATTTTTGTTCTTTTTCCCAATTAACAAATCTTACTTATAGGGAAAATTATGGATTCAATATTAATTGTTGAAGATAACAAGGATTTGCAATTTATTCTAAAGAATATTTTGGAGATGGAAGGATATAAAATTTTTAGCGTTGGAAATGGAACTCGTGCAATTTTAGAAGTGCAAAATAATCCTCCGGATCTTATGTTGTTGGATATGAAATTACCCGGGATGGATGGAATGAGTCTCTTGAATCACATGCGGGTAAATTATCCGGATATTTTGGTGATAATGATGACTGCTTATGGTGATGTGAAAGATGCTGTGAATGCAATGAAATTAGGAGCCTATGACTATATCACTAAACCATTTAATAATGAAGAATTGCTTTTAACGATAAAGAAAGCCATCCGAACAGAATCTTTAACCAGAGAAGTCTCGGATTTACGAAAGCAACTTGATGAGAAAGCAAAATGCGAAAAAGTAATGGGCAAAAGTAGTGAAATTGTGAATATTATCAAGAAAGTAAATCTAATTGCTCCCACTGATATGAGTGTGATTTTACAAGGTAAAAGTGGTACCGGAAAAGAGGTTATTGCGCGAATGATTCATGAAAAGAGTAATCGCAAAAATAAATCTTTTGTGGCTGTTGATTGTGGCGCTATTCCGGCTACACTAATTGAAAGTGAATTGTTTGGTTATGAAGTAGGAGCTTTTACCGGCGCTGTAAGTAGGAAAATAGGTAAATTTGAAGAAGCAAATGGTGGCACTTTGCTGTTGGATGAGATTACTAATCTTTCAATGGATGGACAAGCCAAGCTCTTGAGAGCTTTGGAGGTAAGGAAAATCCACCGTATCGGCGGTAAAAAAGATGTTCCTGTAGATGTGCGTATAATCGTGACTTCCAATCTTGATTTTCAGGATGTTGTAAAACAAGGCAATTTTCGAATTGATCTTTTCCATCGTTTAAATGAATTTCAAATACTTTTACCCGAATTAAAGCAAAGAGTTCAAGATATCCCCATTTTAGCGAAACAATTTATGAAAGAAGCAAACAAAGAATTAGGAAGATGTGTGAAGGCTTTTTCTAAAGAAGTGTTACAAGCCTTTTCTCAGTATCGTTGGCCGGGAAATATTCGAGAAATGAAATATTTGGTGAAACGGGCAGTTTTAATGACTGAAGGATCTATAGTTCAAATGAGTTCCGTTACCTTTGAAATTGAAGAGAAAAATGAAATTCCGAGTTATATTGATGCTCTGGAAGCGGGGGAATCGTTTAATGATATTGTTATTAGTACAGAGCGAGATTTGATAATGAAAGCTCTTGAACTAGCAGATGGGAACAAAACTAATGCCGCAGATATTCTGAAAATGAATCGTAAAACTCTATATAGGAGAATGAAGAATTTAGATTTACTCTAATCTGTGACATTTTAGGGCAAAAAGGTTCATTTTGACCCAAGAATAAATAACAAACATTTATGAGGGGATATTCACGGAAAGTATTTAACTTCAATATATGTAATGATTAAAGTTTGTTGAGAATGAGTGGGATTTTATTATTTGTTAAATGGAATATAGATTGCTATATTATTTAGTGGAGGTGACAAATGAAAACAGTATTAATAGTTGATGATAATAAGGATATGCGTTTTTTATTAACAAATTTCTTATCCTCAAATGGATATGACGTATTTGCTGCAGATGATGGTGTTATGGCAGTTAATGCTTTGGAAAATGATATACCGGATCTCGTTTTGCTAGATATAAGATTACCCAAATTGAATGGAATTGAGGTTTTGAAAAGAATTAAGGAAATTGATGAGGGAATTAAAGTAATATTAATAACTGCTTATAGTAATTTATCTAGCAGGAATAAGGCTGTAGAGTATGGGGCAAATGATTATTTAACGAAACCATTTGATAATAATGATCTTCTTGAAAGAATTAGCAAAGTCTTTGAGTATTAAGCAGTAAATGTAATTAATATTGAGCTATTTTTCTGATTCTTTTTGCGCTATTAAATTTAAAATTATTTTCAATAATTAGGTAGATGATTCACCTAGTCTAATTATTGTAAGTAATCTCTTCATATCTAAATTAACTTGTTGCTAAACAAATATTTCTCTCGTTGATTATTTTGTTTTGCTGAACTCAGTTTACATGAAAGCAGGACGTTAACTTTGTTTTATGCCTTTTACCACTTTTGGAATTTATAGATTTATTAGCTGTAAATTATACTCAAATATATAATAATAATAATCGAGAAATAATTATTGATCTAAATATTCCGGTAATACTATTAACTTCTTTAGGAACTTATAATTATATTTGTTACTATTTTCTTGACATTACCATATTAAGCAAAATTTTGGGCAAAAATAATTTAAATTATCGGAGGATGTAATGGCTATAACAAAACTTGATCAACTTATTGAAGCTGCTAAGAAAAAAGAAAAAAAGAGATTGGTAGTGGCATATGGACAAGATTTGAATACATTGAGCGCAGTTAACGAAGCAGCGGCTCATGGTTTTGTGGAAATCATATTAGTTGGGGATGAAAATATAATTAACTCAGTTTGTGCAGAGAATAATATCGATGCTAAACAATTTGAAATTGTTCATGAAGAAGATGAATTGACTGCAGGAAAAAAAGCAGTAGCACTCATTAATGAGGGTAAAGCTGATTTCATCATGAAAGGTCTTATTAGCACAGATAAATACCTTAAATGTATTTTGAATAAAGAAAACGGCTTGATGCCAAAAGGGAAAAAATCTGTTCTTACACATGTAATGGTAGTAGAAGCTCCTACATATCACAAACTCATGATTGCTTCCGATTGTGCTTTTATTCCGGAACCGGATATTAATCAGAAAATTGCAATAGCAAATTATTTGATCAATACAGCAAGAACATTGGGTATTGAAAGACCAAAAGTAGCTGTTATTGCCTTTACAGAAAAAGCTAATCCCAAAATTGAATCTTGTAACCACGCTGCAGTCTTATCAAAAATGGCAGATCGTGGTCAGATAAAAAATGCAGACATTGATGGCCCTCTTGCTTTAGACGTAGCTATCGATATGGATGCTGTTAAAATTAAGGGTATCAAAAGTGAAGTTGCCGGCCAAGCAGATTGCTTATTATTTCCAAACTTAGAGGCTGGTAATGTATATTACAAAGCAATGACAAAACTTGTGAAAGCACACGCTGCAGCTATGGTTGTTGGTGCAAGAGTTCCAGCTATTTTACCTTCACGTGGAGATAGCCACGAGAGCAAGCTTTACTCAATTGCTTTAGCATCATTAAATGCATAACGGAGAAATTTTATGAAAATAGCATTAGCATCAGATCATGCCGGATTTGAACTTAAAGAGATGATAAAACCGTTTCTTAAAGATTACGACGTAACAGATTTTGGCGCAAATTCATCCGAATCAATCGATTATCCTGATACAGGATTCAGTGCAGCAGAAGCAGTTTCTCGCGGTATTTGTGATCGTACGATAATTATCTGCGGAAGCGGAATTGGGATGAGTATTGTGGCTAACAAAGTTAAGGGAATCAGAGCTGCTTTGTGTCAAACTGTGGAATTTGCCAAACTTTCCAGACAGCATAACGATGCAAATGCTTTGATTTTATCAGGAAGATTTATTTCTTCATACTTAGCAAAAGATATTATTAATGTATGGCTGACAACTGAATTTGAAGGTGGCAGACATCAGAAAAGATTAGATAAAATTACTGAATATGAGAATAGTAATTAATTTGGGAGGCAATAATGCAAATTATCAAAAAACAAGATAGAGAATTATACAACGCTATGCAAGGCGAATTGGTAAGACAAACCGAAAACTTAGAACTTATTGCTTCAGAAAATTTTGTATCTCGTGCTGTTTTGGAAGCAGCAGGTTCTGTTTTAACCAATAAATATGCCGAAGGTTATCCTTATCGTTGGAGTAAAAAAACAGGTGAAATAAATTATAATCTCTATGGCCGTTATTATGGCGGTTGTGAACATATTGATGAAGTGGAAAAACTAGCTATCGAGCGAGCGAAAGAACTTTTTGGTGCGGAACATGTAAATGTTCAACCTCACTCCGGTTCTCAGGCAAATATGGCCGCTTACTTTGCTTTAGTTAAACCTGGTGATACAGTTCTTAGTTTAGAACTTTCTCACGGAGGACACCTTACTCACGGACATCCATTAAGCTTTTCCGGCTCTTTATATGACATCATTTCTTATGGAGTGGATGTAGAAACGGAAGAATTTGATTATGATGTAATTAGAAAACTGGCATTTGAGCATAAACCAAAAATGATTATTACCGGTGCAAGTGCTTATGCTAGAAAGATAGATTTTGCGAAATTCCGCGAAATTGCTGATGAAGTTGGAGCAAAATTATTTGTAGATATGGCTCACATCGCAGGTTTGGTAGCTGCCGGATTACACCAGAATCCAATCCCTTATGCTGATGTGGTTACAACTACAACTCACAAAACCTTGCGTGGTCCTCGTGGCGGAATGATTCTTTGCAAAGAAAAATTTGCCAAAGATATCGATCGCGAAGTTTTCCCGGGAATTCAAGGTGGACCTCTTATGCATGTGATTGCTGCCAAAGCAGTTGCTTTTAAAGAAGCGCTCTCTGATGAATTCAAGGCATATCAAGAGCAAGTTGTGAAAAATGCTTCTTCATTGGCAGACGCTCTTATGGAACGTGGCTTTAATCTCGTTTCAAATGGAACCGATAACCATTTAATGCTACTTAATCTTGGCACAAAAGAGGAAGGCGGACCAAGTGGAAAAGCTATGGAAGGTGCTCTTGATAAAGCAGGTATCACTGCCAATAAAAACACTGTTCCCTTTGATACTCGTAAGCCATTCGTAGCTTCCGGAATTCGTTTGGGTACTCCGGCAATTACTACTAGAGGCATGAAAGAAGAAGATATGCCTCCGATTGCTGAGTTTATCGCACGAGTAAGAGATAATGTGAAAGATGAAGAAATATTGGCAGAAATTAAAGTAGAAGTACGTAACTTCTGTGCAAAATTTCCATTGTACAATGATTTATTAGAAGAAAATAAATAATAATAATATATATCTAAAAAGCCTTACATATTGTAAGGCTTTTTTAGCTTTATTTAAAATCTGAGTTTACTCTAAAAACCTCTAAATTACTATTAAGTCAATCGCTGAATGATGTATCCCTTTTATCCAGTTGTCCTTCTCCTATTTTCCAATTTTACACATGTTTAAACATTTCTTTTATACCTTAAAAAGTTCCGAGATTGATAAAATTTTAATTTATTGTTTTACGCTAACGATGGAAGAAATTGTAATTTTATTATTTAATTGACACTATCACAATATTATAGAAATTCAATTAGCATAATATTTATTAAATTATTTTATATAAAATTAGGAGAACAAATGAACATAGAATTTCATTATTATATCACAAAATACTTGGCTCTTGAAGCTGGATTTGATGGTGAAGAAGCAGAAATAATTGCTTATTCATCTCAATATGTAGATGATAACAGTCACTGCTTTGAAATTGATACTCCGGCCGGTGAAAAATATCATAATTTTATTAGCCAAACAAAGAATATCTTAAAGCCGAAAAGAGAATTGATGCGTATATATTTATTGTTTCACTTTTTACCCGGGACTCCCACAGGTTACAAAACAAAGCGTCGCGATGGCAAAATGCATATGTTGATGACCACTCCTATAAGTACTCATGCCAATGAAATTTTTTATGAATCTACCAGATCGGCAGATTTACATATTTTAGGAATTGCTACTCATATGTTGGCAGATACTATTTCGCATCAGAATTTTGTGGGAACATTTGACGAGATAAACTCTTTTAACGGAGTTTGGGAAACGCTCACACCAAATATTGGTCACGCCGATGCAGGCTTAAAGCCGGATATTCCAAACCTTATTTGGCATGATCCTCGCCTTATCGAAGATAACGCTACCATCAATAATACGGAACGTGTGTTGTCGGCAGCAAAAATAATTTATAATAATTTTATCATAATTACTTCACTGGAAAAAAAATGGTCTAAGATAAAAACAAAATTAGCCGAGATTTTAGAAGAGACAATTAGCGAAAATGAGCTTGAACTTTATCCTCAACAAAGAAAGGCTCGTATTGAAAAATATCGTGAGCTAATTGCTGAGCATGGGGTTGAAGCAAATTATGATAAGAAAAATTGGTTTGATTTGGCTATTGAACAGGATGTGAGCTTTTTGGATGATACCAAATTTAAACTTGATCCGATTAAAGATAAATTTACTTTTAAAGAAAATTATCAGAAAACAAATTGGTTTAAATTTCAAGAATCTGTAAAAAGTTATCAACGAATTTCAATTGATAAATTAGGCCCAATCTTGGAACAATTAGAAATGAGAGAGTGGTAATAAAATAGATTTAAAGATGAAAAGAGTGGTAAGGTAATAACTTTTATTAGCAGGTTTTCTATAATGAAAACCTGTTTTTTAATTCGGGGGAAAAATGAAAAAGATCAATTTAATTTTTTTTGTATTTGCTATTTGTACCAACCTATTTACTCAAAATATCTGGTTAAATGAATTACATTATGACAATATCAGTACAGATTTGATTAATTCAGAACTTATTATTACTCCTTCAACTTTGCAATTTCTTACCTACGAAGATTGTAACGAGGGAAAAGTATTTATTATCGAAAACGTTACAAATGAGGCAGTAATTATTGATGACATCACTACCGAAGCACAATTTCCCGGAGCAAGTGTCGAGATCTCTACAAAGCTGGAATATCCATTTACTTTAGCAGCAGGAGCATCTCAAGCAGTTCAGGTAATTGTTTGGTTAACAACGCGTGAAATAGTGGAAGGAACCATATATATTAAGACAGCAGCCCAAGTTTATGAAGTTATTTTATCATATAATGATGAACTTAATAGTGATGTGGAAGATAATGAAATAAATTCTGCTGCTGTAAATTTATCAAATTATCCTAATCCTTTTAATCCAATTACATCAATCAATTTCTCAATCGAGGAAAACACAAATGTTGAGATTAGTGTTTACAATGCTAAAGGGCAGAAAGTGAAAACTTTGGTGAGTGAAAAGTTCGCTGCCGGTAAACATTCTGTAACCTGGAATGGTGGAGATGATAATGGTAACTCAGTTTCTTCCGGGATTTACTTCTACAAGATGGTAACCGCTAAATATTCTGCTATGAAGAAGATGATCCTAATGAAGTAAGGCTTCACGCAGAGATCGCTGAGAAGGCCAAGAACGCAAAGAGGAAATAAATAATTAAGAATTCATAATTCATAATTCATAATTCATAATTTATAAAAAAAGCCACGCCTATGATTCCGGTAGTTTCCGGAACGGGCGTGGTTTTCTTTTTATATATTAAGACCTCGTCTTTCCGCCAAAAAGCGGCGGACAAGTCTGAGGTTTTCCAGCCTCTGGCTGGAACTCTCCTTGCTACTACTAACGAAGAATCTACTTAAGAATTGTGCGATAATCTAACATAGACATTTCATAAGAGCAACGTGAGAGAACGCCTCAATGAGACGAGATGAGATGTCACCCTGAGCGGAGACGAAGGGGGCGAGAGGCGACAGGTTCTCGATGCCCGATTTATCGAGAAGAGATTGCATTAAAACTAATATTTAAGCCTTATTATGCACCATAGGCGCACAAGTCTGTGTCTATCAGTAATAGGCTCAATAATGTTCCGGACAGTTTTGAAAAAACACCTCCTCCGCACTTATGAATTATGAGTTCTGCATAATTGAGTGTTTTGTAAAACCTCACCCCGACCCTCTCCTGCGAGGAGAGGGAGATTGCGCCCTTCTCCTCGCAGGAGAAGGGGTTAGGGGATGAGGTGTTTAATTGAATTTTTAAACAAAAGATTAAATTATCAATTATGCAGAACGCATCTTATTAATTACCTATTTAGGCATAATGAGATTAAGATTAAGAAATCTCTTTGGAATAGCCGAAT
>DAOWES010000097.1 GCA_030638385.1 Candidatus Cloacimonadota bacterium
CAAATAGGAACCAAGGTTTTTGTTGGTGCTGGCGGAATGAGCGTGAAAGAAGCTTATGATGCTTACAAAAATGATGAGTTGAAAGAGTTTTAAAATTAGCTCACGATTGAGTAATTTAGATTAGCTCATGATTTTCCTGTTGTTCGATGGGCAATCGTGAGTTAATCGTAAGGAAATGATTGGAATGTTATAAATGATGAAAGAAGCCCACAGATTTATCTGTGGGGGTTATGGATGTGCGAGTAATAGAGAACCGTTTTAACGGTTTTTAGAGGGAGGTGTATATGTCTCATTCATTAATAAGAGTTTGGATTCATGCAGTGTGGAGTACAAAAGAGAGATTTCCGTGTATGCAAAATGATATTAGAAAGGAGATAATTTTGCATTTGAAAGAAAAATTTGAAAAATTAGATTGTGGAGTGAGAATAATAAATGGGACGGAAGATCATTTGCATGCTTTATTTTTAATTAATCAAAATAAATCCATTCAGGAAATTCTGAAAAATGTTAAAGGTGAAACATCACATTGGATTAATCAGAATAATTTTTTTAAAGCAAAATTTTCTTGGCAAGTTGGTTATGGAGCCTTTTCTGTTAGTGAATCAGTAATTCATACGGTAGAGAAATATATTGAAAATCAATGTGTGCATCATAAGAAAATGACTTCTTCAGAAGAATCGGATCTTCTATTGGAAAAACATAATATCTTTGTAATTGGAAACCATTAAAATGGTTGAATTTGGTGATTGAAAAAAAATCAACCCACGATTTTAATCGTGGGCGTTTAAAATTAATTATTGCTTAAACTTGGTCATTGAAATTAAGTTCACCCCAAAATGATGAAGGCATTAAAATTAAGAGATAAGAATTATTTTTCTAAGGTAAATATATGAAAAATCAAAATAGGCAGGAACCATTAAAATATCTTTTTGCTAAATATGGAATTGATTTTAATGAAATTGAACTGCTGATTTCCGGAGAAAAATATACCGCTGTGATGCTGAAAGATAAGAAAATAGGTGTATGTGCCAATCTCGCTGAAGCAATTGATGATGATTTGTCGAGATATGAAAATTTAAATCTAGATAGGATTGCCGATAGGATTTTTTTAAATGCTTATTACAATGCAAAATTCAATAATGGTGGAAATGATATCGGACAAGATCTATTAAAAATTATTGATATTTGCTCCTTCCAAAAAATTGTGATGATTGGAAATTTTTACCCGATTGTGGCGAAATTTAAAAAAATGAATGTTGAGACGGCTGTTTTTGATCTGAAAAATAATGCTCCCTATCTTATTCCTATGAAAAAACAAAAAGAGTATTTGCAGCAGGCAGATTGTGTGATTCTTACTGCAACAACCATATTTAACCAAACGTTTATGGATATTACCGATAATACAAAAGAAGGTTGCGAAATCTTTGTGCTAGGTCCATCCACGCCGATGATATCTGAAATGCTAGACTACCGAAACATAAAACATCTATTTGGTACCTCGTTCTCTATTGGTGATAGAAGAGTTTTAGATTCGATTGGAAATGATGAAGGACCACGGATGTTTTTGAAATTTGGCAATAAAACAATGTTATTAGATAATGAAATAAAGGAAATGAAATGATAAAAATAAAAACTTCAGAAGAGATTAATAAAATGCGCCAAACAGGTAAATTGGCGGCACAACTTTTAGATTATTTGGAACCATTTGTAAAAGCAGGAACCACCACCCAAAAACTTAATGATTTAGCAGTGAAATTTACAGAAGATCACGGTGCAATTTCCGCTCCCTTAAATTATTATGATTATCCCAAAAGTATTTGTACATCGATAAACAATGTGGTTTGTCATGGAATTCCAACTAGTGATGATGTTTTGAAAAATGGTGATATTGTGAATATTGATGTTACTGTTATTTTAGATGAATATTACGGAGATAATTCCAGAACATTTATGATTGGTGATGTGAAGCCCGAAGTGAGACAATTGGTGGAAAGAACCAAAACAGCGATGGAACTTGGCATCAAGGCAATTGCTCCCGGAGAATATTTATATGAAGTGGGAAGAGCTATCGAAGAATATATTCAACCTTTTGGCTATGGCATTGTGGAAGCATATTGCGGTCATGGAATTGGAAAGGAATTTCATGAAGACCCGCATGTGATGCACAAATATTCTTTGGATAATAAAATAGTGCTCAAACCGGGAATGATTTTTACTGTTGAACCGATGATAAATCTTGGTAAATCGGGGGGAGTGGTAACTTCGGAGGAAGATGGATGGACAGTTACAACTATCGACGGTTCTGCTAGTGCTCAGTTTGAACATACAGTGCTAGTTACAAAAACAGGTTATGAAATATTAACGCAATCGTAGAAACTTTAACTTTGTTTCAAATATTTGGTAATAGCCACAGCTTTGCAGGTTGATGTTGATAGTATAATTTTAAAATTTCAAAGGAGTCAAAAATGTCTGAAATTTATCATGTTTTCCAACACACAATCATGATAACCGGATTTGTCTTTATCATGATGCTGGTAATTGAATTTATAAATGTGCAAACAAATGGATTATGGCAAAAGGGTGTATCTAAGAATCGTTGGAACCAATATCTTTTGGCTGCAATATTGGGAGCAATTCCGGGTTGTTTAGGCGCCTTTACGGCAGTGGCATTATTTTCTCACCGAATTATTTCATTTGGCGCTTTGATTACTGCAATGATAGCTACCAGTGGTGATGAAGCTTTTGTGATGCTTGCTCGTATTCCCAAACAAGCGTTGTTGTTAACTGCTATTATTTTTGTAGTAGGAATTCTGGCAGGTTTTTTTACAGATAAATTTTTCAAAGTAAAATCGATTAATAAAAGATTTGCAGATTTTAAATTTAGTTTACATGAAGAAAATCACTGCAAATGTTTTTCTATCAAACAGATAATATACGATCTGAAACATATCTCTATGCAACGAGTATTGCTAGTTGTTTTGGTTGGAATAATATTACTTGGCTCTCTTTTCGGGAGTATTGGTCCAAACACATGGAATTGGATTCGAATAACCTTATTGTTAACTTCTTTAACTGCAATGTTTATCGTTTTATCGGTTCCCGAACATTTTTTGGAAGAACATCTTTGGGATCATATTGTTCGTAAGCATATTCCCAGAATATTTATCTGGACCTTTGCAACTTTGTTGGCGGTTCATTTTTTTATGCAATTTATCGATGTAAGTAGTTGGGTAACAGATAATATCTGGTTTGTTTTATTAATTGCTGTGTTAGTAGGAATAATTCCGGAATCCGGACCGCATATGATATTTATCACTCTTTATATTTCCGGAGCGATCCCATTTAGCATTCTTATTGCCAGCTCGATTGTGCAAGATGGGCATGGCATGATTCCCCTGTTGGCAGAATCTAAAAAAGCTTTTTTATCCATCAAATTAATCAATGTACTGGTTGGATTGGGTGTAGGGATAATTGGAATATTAATAGGATATTAAATGAAAAAATTTCAGATAGGAAACGTGATAACAATTTCTTTGGGTCATATGTTTCACGATATTTACACTTCTTTTTTAGCACCGATTTTGCCTTTGCTTATTCAAAACTTGGGAATCTCGATGTATATGGCCGGATTATTGGATGTTTTCAGAAAATTACCATCTCTGTTTAATCCCTTTGTGGGAATCATCGCCGACAAAATTTGCGTGCGTTATTTTGTAATATTGGCTCCGGCATTTTCGGCCATTGGCATGAGTTTACTCGGCCTAGCGCCATTATACACCACGATAGCTTTGCTGCTTTTTGCGGTGGGTATTAGCAATACAATGTTTCATGTTCCGGCACCGGTGATGATTAAACAAGTCTCCGGCTATCGAGTGGGAAAGGGAATGAGCTATTTTATGGTTGGTGGTGAAATTTCCCGAACTTTAGGCCCACTTCTAATTACTGCAGCAATCTCGTTTTGGGGTTTACAAGGTTCTTGGAGGGTGATGCCGATAGGAATTTTAGCGTCGGTTTTTCTCTATTTCAAACTTAGAAATGTACGAGTAAATGATAGTGTTGCAAAACCAAAAGAGACCCACCCGAAAGATACTTTGCGCAAATTGATGCCAGTTTTTGGAATCGTGTTGGGAATCACATTTTTTCGAACTGCCATGAAACTTGCCCTCACTTTGTATCTTCCCACATTTCTAACAACTCAAGGGAATTCACTTTGGATAGCGGGAATATCTTTGGCCATTTTACAATTTTCAGGAGCAATTGGTACTTTTTTTGCAGGATCCATTTCAGATAAAATTGGAAGAAAACAGACACTACTAATCGCTTCGATAATAAATCCTATCCTAATGTGGTTGTTTCTTATCTCAAATGAATTTTTTAAGATTCCACTGCTGATTTTGATTGGATTTTTCCTTTTTGCATTTGGTCCTGTTTTACTCGCTTTTGTTCAAGATACAGATTCCGAATATCCTGCATTCGTGAATGGAATTTATATGACAATAAATTTTGGGGTAAGCTCCATTATGGCGGTTCTCATCGGATTAGGAGGAGATTTTCTGGGATTATCAATAACATATAAAATTTGCTTGTTATTAGCATTGGGGACCATTCCTTTTGTTCTGAAAATGAAAAATGAAAAGAGGGAGTCTATTATAAAAAATCATTAACCACAGACTTGTAATTCTAAGCCAAAGGCTTTTTAAAGTGGGTTCTATTGAAATAGATTTTTCTAGCTCCAAGTAGAGGTGATTCTGCTTGGAGCTTTTTCTTGACCTAAAAAATACAAATAATTCTCTTGGGCGATGGAGAAATTTGAATGAAAACAGTAGTTATTATTACTGCCGGTGGTAGTGGCAAGCGCATGAACAATTCGCAGAAGAAACAATTTATGCAAATAAAAGGTAAGAGCATTTTAGCTCATACGATCGAAAAATTCATTAATAATAGTGATATTGATGATATTGTAATCTCGTTACCGGAAGCAGAAATAGATTCTGTAAAAGTTGAATTGGAAGAAAATTTTCCCCTGGCAAATCTAATTTTTGCCAAAGGTGGAAAAGAGAGACAAAACTCAGTGTTTAATGCTCTAAAAAAATGTCCGTCAGATACCGATTTTGTGATGATACATGATGGTGTTCGTCCTTTTATTAGTAGCGAGGATATTTCACGATTACTAAACAAAGCTAAAAAATATAAAGCTGTAATCCCTGTTTTCAAAGTTAAAAATACGATAAAACAAGTGAAAGCCGGAAAAGTAGTTCGCACCATTCCCAGAGATAATTTGGTGAATGTGCTAACCCCGCAAGTATTTGAATACCAGCTGATATTCAATTGCACCAAAACAGCTTTGGAAAATGAAGTACTTTTTACAGATGATTCTTCGATAATGGAGTATTACGATTATCCGGTTTATGTGCTGGAGTGTGGATCAGAGAATTTTAAGATTACAGATCCATTTGATTATGAATTAGCAAAAATGATAATAGAGAATAATGGGGAAGATAAAAAATGAAAAATTTGAAAATTAATATTCCTGTGCCAATTTTTGGCATTGGTTGCGGTGTGTTGGGAATGAGTTTATCTAAAACTAGCATTGATTTGGGAAAATACGCTTCAATTTTATTAAAAGCTTTGGAATATCGTGGCTACGATTCCACTGGTGGAGCTTTTCAAAATGATAAAAAAGAGATAACTTTGCTAAAAGATGTTGGGAAACCAAGTACTTTGGTAAAAACTCTTGGCATAGAAAATCAGGATGGGAAAATATTTTGTGGTCAGGTCAGATGGGCCACCTTTGGTGGGGTAAGCAAAAAGAATGCACAACCTCATGAAGTTAAATGTAAAATACATATTTATGGTGCCCATAATGGTAACATTACAAATACAAGAGAGTTAAAGACTTTTTTA
>DAOWES010000068.1 GCA_030638385.1 Candidatus Cloacimonadota bacterium
GGTATTTATTTCTATCGAATTAACTCCGGTGATTATCTATCGCAAACCGAGAAAATGATTATGATGAAATGAAAAATTGAGGAAACAATGAAAAGAAAATTTATGATCCTGTTTATATTACTTCTTCTAGCATTCACCCACCAAGCCAGAGCAGACACCATTATTGACACCCTTTATAGTGTACCGGAATTGGATGGCGGAATTGCTTATTTAATCAGTAGTAACAAATATAGTATAGGTACAACTCATTATGCATTCGTCGTTGGAGATTGGTATAGTCAATGTGAATTTGACCGTGGCTATACAAGAAGCTTTTTGTGTTTTCCTCTTCCAATTATTCCCCAAGATTACTCCTTAAATAATGCAACTGTTTTTCTTTATCAATATCTTGCAGTAGGGAATGGTCAAAACTATATATATCCAATATTTAACTTATTAGCAGGTGATATAGAACCGCTTTGCCTAATTGAGCATGTTGATTATGGATTTATGCTTGATGCTGATGATTTTAATGCAAAGTCATTAGGCTTTATAGGAGTTATCAGCACAACACCGGAAAAAGGTTGGAGAACAAAGGAAGTTACAGACAATGTTTTAGATGATATGAAAAACAAACGCTCTTTTAGCCAATATCGCCTTCGGTTAGTATTTGATTCGGATCTTGATCCATATACGGATGCATTGTGGTTTAGTAGTGGAAACAGTTCAACCAATAAACCCTATATTGTATATGAATACATAGAAAATACAGGTCTTGAGCAGAATCAAATATCATTTCAAGAGTTAAAATTATCTAACTATCCCAATCCATTCAATCTCACAACAACTATCAGCTTCGAATTACCCAAAAATACAAAAGGAGCTAAATTGCAAATTTTTAATGTCAAAGGGCAATTGGTAAAAACATTAGCAATTAATGAAATACAAACGTCCATTCAATGGGATGGAAAAGATGACTATCAAGATCAGGTTTCGTCGGGTATTTATTTCTATCGAATTAACTCCGGTGATTATCTATCGCAAAGCAAGAAAATGATCATGATGAAATAAAGATTTCACGCAGAGGTCGCTAAGAAGGCCAAGAACGCAAAGAAGAAATATAAAGCCACGCCTATGGTTCCGGTAGTTTCCGGAGCGGGCGTGGCTTTCTGTTTTTATTGCAGCTTGGGAGTATTAATACAGATAATAAACGTTAGGCGACAATGCGCATTGTCGCCTTCGTATATTCCAAATTGACATTTCATGAGAACAGCTCGCGACAAGAAATAATTGGGAATTGGAAAATTGATTG
Source organism: Candidatus Cloacimonadota bacterium (assembly GCA_030638385.1). Lineage (GTDB taxonomy): Bacteria > Cloacimonadota > Cloacimonadia > Cloacimonadales > TCS61 > DAOWES01. The sequence continues at coordinate 1,292 of DAOWES010000068.1, forward strand.
ACTGATTTTTAGGTTTAAGCAATTTCCCCTAAAAAAAATTGTAATGAGGATAACAATGCAAAATGAAATTAGGAAAATTCCCGGAGTAGATAAACTTCTAAATAATTCTGAAATAAAGCTATTAGCAGAAACATATGGTTTGGAATTAATAACATTTTGTATTCGTCAAGTATTGCAATCTATTCGAAATGAAGTGTTGGCCGGTGGCAAAGTAAAGTTTACGGTTGAGATTATCTCAGATGTGAAAATGCAAGTGCTTGCAATAGCCGAACGCTCTTTGCAGCCGATGATAAATTGCACGGGGATAGTTCTTCATACAAATTTGGGGCGTGCTCCATTTAATAATGAGATTATTGCAGAAATTGCTAACACTCTAAAAGGATATTCTAATTTGGAATTTGATCTGACAACCGGTAAACGGGGTCAGAGAAATGATCATATAACCGGGATATTGAAGTATGTAACACACGCGGAAGATGCTGTGGTGGTTAATAATAATGCTGCTGCTTTGATGTTGACTTTAAAAACACTTTGTGCCGGTTCGGAAGCTATTATTTCTCGTGGTGAATTGGTTGAAGTGGGTGGTTCTTTTCGAATTCCGGATATTATGGCTGCCAGTGGAGCCAAAATGATAGAAGTTGGAGCTACGAATCGTACCAGATTATCTGATTATGAAAAGGCAATTACCGAAAATACAAAAGTAATTTTAAAAGTTCATAAAAGTAACTATTATATCGGAGGTTTCACCGAAGAGGTGGAAAACGAAGAGTTAGCGGTGCTGGCAAAAAAACATAATTTGATAGTTATCTACGATATGGGAAGTGGTTTGCTACGTAAGCCCAAAGGTTTATCGCTTGCACAAGAGCCTGATGTGCGCTCTGCTATTGAGTCGGAAGTTGATCTGGTAACCTTTAGTGGAGATAAACTTCTGGGTGGACCGCAGGCCGGAATTATTGCCGGCAAAAAAGAATTTGTGCAGCAAATTGCCAAAGATCCCATGATGCGAGCTCTTAGAGTGGGGAAATTAACTCTTACAGCGCTTGGTTTTGTGATAAAATCTTACTTGAAAGATGATGATCTAAAGAAAAATATTCCACTCTTTATGATGCTTGATCGGGATAAAACAGAGCTAACTTCTCTTGCCGAAAAATTTTGCCAATTATTGGCGGGAGAGGTAGAAACAAAGATTATTGCCAGTCAAGCTCAAATAGGTGGTGGCACGCTTCCGAATCTAAAAATAGATAGCTTTGGTGTGCAACTGATATGCGATGATAAAAAATTTGCCAAACAAATGTTTGATAAGCTCTTGGCACAAGAAAAACCAATTTTAGCAATTCTACGAGAAGGGAATATTGTATTTGATATGCTAACAATTTTTGAAGAAGATATGAATTATATTACCACAAAAATTAGTGAAATATATAGGAGTGAAAATGAGGATTATTGATGCAAAAGGACTAAGCTGTCCACAACCATTACTCTTAACCAGAAAGGCTTTAGCAGAAGGATTGGGAGATTTCACAGTAGTAGTGGATGATGAAATTGCTAAAAAAAATATTGAAAGATTTCTTAATCATGAGAATAAAAAATTTGAGATAAAAAGAGAAGATGGTAAAATTTTAATATCTGTAAAAAGTGAAGTAAGTAATAAGGGAATTATCGAAGGAATTGCGGAAGCTGTAGATAATCGACCGGTGTATGTGTTCAAAACCAAAGGCGTAGCTCAAGATGAATTGGGGCAGATGTTAACAGGTGGATTTTTGGATACAATAAAAGATGTAACTCCACTACCTGAGGCAATTGTATTTTATCATGAAGGTGTATTTTTGGTTTTGGACGACTCTCCATTTTTAGATAAATTGCAAGTATTGCAAGAACTTGGCATTAAAGTAATTATTTGCGGAAATTGCGTGAATTTTTACGATGTGGTTGAACGAGTGGCTGTCGGTGAAATATCCAATGCTTTTGATATTTTATCGATTCTATCCAAAGCTCACCATTTGATATATCCTTAATAATATGATCACAGTTTTACTTATCGGATTGGGTGGCTTCTTGGGAGCAATTTGCCGATATTTACTCACCAAAAGTGTGAATAGTTTTTTGTCGACTGTGTTTATTCCATTTGGAACTATTATTGTAAATATAATAGGATCTTTTGTATTGGCATTTTTGCTCACCTATAATTATTCTAGAGCCGAAATTTCACAAAATATTTTGCTCTTTTTGGGAGCAGGATTTTTGGGCGCATTTACTACATTTTCCACCTTCACTTATGAAACATTGTTATATTTTCAAATATCTCCTCGACGTGGGATAATCTATTTTTTATTAACTATTATCAGTGGCTATGGTGCTGCTGTTTTAGGATATTTTATGGGAAAGACGGTTTAAAATGAAAAAAGTTTTAGAAGATAGAATTTATACTTATTCAAATTACCTTAAAGCCAAATTTGGCCAAAAAGTATTTAGAGTTGGCTTAAGTATTGGGAAGGTTTGTCCACACCGCCAAAAGGCAGGAGGTTGCATCTTTTGCAATCCCGAGACATTTACCGGGGAATATCAAGCCGAAAATTTAACCATTTCAGAGCAGTTGGAACGAATTATTCCGCGTATAAAACGTTCTTGCGGTGATGTGGCAATGCTTGCCTATTTTCAGGATGAAACATCTAC
>DAOWES010000276.1 GCA_030638385.1 Candidatus Cloacimonadota bacterium
TAAGAGGAGTAAGACTCATTTTGCCAAAATAGATAAAATAATTAAGCCTTCTAAAATGCGAGGTGAAGCTAGTAGATGTGAAGTTTTTGGTACTTGTGGTGGCTGTAATTGGTTAGATATTTCTTATCAGAATCAATTGGTTTTGAAACAAAAAATCATTGAAGAGATTTTTGCCAAATTTTTACCGGTAGATCCCATTATTGGATCAGCTACTCCCTATCACTATCGGAATAAGAGTTTTTTGCCAATTGCCTCAAGGGAAGGTAAAGCTGTTATTGGAATGTATCAGAAAAGATCACATACTGTGATTTCACATAACTCCTGTGCTATTCAACCTGAAATATTTGATGAAATCTCAAAAGAAGTTTTGGCATACATTATGGGTTCAAAAGTTAAAATTTACGATGAACGTTCTCAAAAGGGAATATTGCGCCATCTTGGTTTTAGATACTCAGCTTCAACGCAAGAAATTTTAGTAATTTTGGTTTGTAAAAATAGAAAGCTACCCTTTACCAATATCTTGGTAAATAAACTTACTAGCAAATTTCCACAAATAAAAGGTATTATTCAAAACATAAATCCTAAATTTGGAAATGTGATTATTGGTGATGATGAGAAGATTCTTTATGGTCAGGATTATCTTATTGATACTGTGGGTGAGGTGAAATATAAATTGCACTACCGCTCTTTTTTCCAAATAAATAATTCCACTACAAGCAGATTATATGATTATGTAAAACGATGTATAAACAATGATGACGTAGTTATAGATGCATATAGCGGAGTGGGAACAATTGGATTATACATTGCAAATAAGGCAAAAGAGGTTATCGGCATAGAAAGTAATGTGGCCGCAGTGAATAACGCCAAAGAAAATGCAGAATTAAATAATATTAGCAATTGCCGATTTCATGCGGATCTGGTAGAAAATAAAATTGCTGAAATTTGCCAAGAAAAGAATATAGATGCAATAGTTTTTGATCCACCCAGAAAGGGATTGGAAGAAAGCATTATTGAGTTAGTTGGAAAGAAAAAAATTGCTAAAATTATCTATATAAGTTGTAATCCCATGACTCAAAAAAGAGATATTGATAATTTCATCAAGATTGGGTATAGGATAAAGAAGATTCAACCATTTGATATGTTCCCACAAACATGGCATATCGAAAATGTGATTGAATTATCTTATGAAAATTAGATATTATCTGTTTCTAATTTTTGTTTTAATTATTTTAGCCTGCGATGTAACAAGTGCAGAAGATTATAATGAAGCCAAAATAAAAGAAATTCTAAAAGATATTGAATTATCTTTTAATTTACATGATTTAGATAGTATAATGGAAAATTACAATTTAAATTATCGCTATATTAAAGATGGTTATGCCGAAAATTTTGACGATGTTAGGGAGAAATGGGACGCTCGTCTTTTAGAATATGATAGTATTGAAATTCGTGAAATTGAAATTAATCAATCCGGTGATTTCTGGGTAACTGTGACTTGTGAATTGGTTTTAATTGCTGATGGTTCAGAGATTGTTGTCTCTGAACCATCAGAAGAAAATGGGGATATTTCCTATTTTTATAAATCTGCTCAAACAGGTTGGCAGATTTGCGGAAAAGATTTTTCCTTTATAGATTAGTGTTTTATGCTATTGCTGATACGCTCCACATCCCAAGAATGTTTCGTCATCAATTTTGATTAGATATGTAAGTTTAGATTCAATTTCTTGAGTTGTGTAATTTCTCCAATAATATTGTTCCCAGCCATTTTCATATTCAGAAATTAATTTGATAAAGTTCTGAATGAAATATTTCCCTTTTGAATCTTTCAAATTGTACAAGTTTTTATTCATGAGACTACTGTCAACTGGATGAACTAGCATGTTTCCTTTAATGTCGATCACAAAGATATAAAGGTCTTTATAGAAGAATTCAGGATCTTTGCTCATGAACTTTTCAAAAGCTTTTTCTTTTCCATTCTCTTTGATGTATTTATAAGCTTTAATTGAAAGTTGTTTTGCTTCTAATGCAGTACCACGTTTCTTCTCAAGACCATCTTCACCGGATGAAGTTGAAAAGTCCAGATCGTCCGAAGTCGATGTGTCTTCTTCTATGTAAGCGTCATCTTGCATTTGGTCCGCAAAAAGAGTTATTGCAACTAAAATAACGATAAATAATAATAATAACTTCCTCATCATAACCCCCTTGGTTACTTAGTTTTTTTTAATACTATATATTCTTTTATTTCATCTTCTGATTCTATTCTCATCAATTAGGGATGATTTTGTCAAATTGTTTATCGGAAACGAAAAGATAAAGAGGGATGAATTTTTGGTGAGCTTAGAGTTAACTGGGCTTAAGGATCTCTTAATGCTCATGGTGAAAAATAGAGTAGTTTTTTTATCTGGCAGGGAGGATATGTAATTGCAAACATATTGTAGACTGTGATTTATGAACATTATGTTATGGGTTTTAATGAGCTTAATGATTGAAAATATTTTCGATCAATGCGTGGGATTTATATAAATTGACAGAATAATAACGTTATACTTTTTGAATTATAAACGAAATTAAGAGGTTATTATGAGTCATAAATTTACAGATTATAATTTATCAATAAATGCTATTAAAGCTATAGAGAAAAAAGGGTTTGAAGAACCTACTTTTATTCAGGATAAAATTATTCCTATTATTTTGGAAGGAGAAAAAGATTTATTAGTTCAATCACAAACAGGAACGGGGAAGACTGCTGCATTTGCCATTCCGTTGATTGAAAAGATCGTTGAAAAAAAACATAATCAAGTTTTAATAATGGCTCCAACTAGAGAGCTAGTGATTCAATTATCTGAAGAAATCCATTCTTTATGCGGAAGAAAGAGAATTAAAATTGCTCTCTTATACGGAGGTCAATCTTTCGATTCTCAATTAAAACGATTGAAGCGAGGAGCTGAGATAGTAATTGGAACTCCGGGACGGATTTTGGAGCATATAGGTAGAAGATCTTATAGAACAGATAAGATTGATTATCTGATTTTCGATGAAGTTGATGATATGTTAAGATCCGGTTTCGCTGATGATATTGAAGAGATTCTGCGAAATTCAAATAGAAATAGAAAAACATATTTCTTTTCAGCTACTATTCCTGAAAAAATTAATGCATTAGCAAAAATTTATACAAAAAAACTGGAAAAAGTTGTGGCCAGTTATAAGAAAATAACAAGTCAACTTACCGAGCAGGTTTACTTTGAAGTTCTCTCGCACGATAAATTTAGAGATCTGAAAATACTTCTTGATTTTGAAGAAGATTTTTATGGTATCATCTTTTGTAGAACCAGATTAAAAGCGAAACATCTTGGGAAAAGATTAGCAAAATTAGGATATTCTGCTGATGCAATACACGGAGATCTTGCTCAGGATGTGAGAGAACAAGTAATTGGAAAATTCAGACAGAAAAAAATTACCATCTTAACCGCTACAGATGTTGCTGCCAGAGGTTTGGATATTCCAAATCTAACTCATATTATCAATTACTCTTTACCTCAAACACCGGATGCTTATGTTCATAGGATTGGTAGAACCGGTCGTGCCGGGAAAGAGGGAACAGCTATAACGTTTGTAACACCGGAAGATGATTATAAGTTTTTTAATATCAGGAAAACTTTAAAACAAACAATGTATAGAAGAAGTATTGAAGATTATAAAGATGTTAAGAAAAAAGGAAAAACTCCTAAAGCGGTTTATGATGATCGCAATGTGAGACTATTTATAGCTTTAGGAACTAAAAATAGTATGACCATGCAAAAATTGTTTGATTTTATCTTCAAAAATACTGAAATTCCTTCCGAAAGAATTTCCGATGTTTTAGTTTCCGATACATTCTCTTTTATCTCCACCTCTCGTGAAGATGCCGAAATTATTATGGAAAAATTCAAAGGCAAAAAAAATGGTAAAAGAAAAATGGTTGAATTAGCTAAACCTAAGTCAAAGTCAAAATCAAAATAGATTATTTGAAATATAAGTAGGAGCTGGATTAAACTGGCTTCTACTTATTTTTTTTTACTCAAATTCTCTATATATTTGGTTCTCGGCAAATGAGCTCTATCTACAGTCATTTGCCGAGAACCATATTTTTTACAAAAGTATTTAAACAACTTAATCTGATAATAGGCGATGGGGATTATTTAATGTTTAGAGATCTAAGAAATCAAAGAAAGATTCGATTTTATGATTTAAGGTTCTCTTGTTGTGAAATTCTTTTATTAATTTCAAATCGTCTGCTAGCAATTCATCTAATTTGTCTGTAACCATATTATTCCCATAATGGTTATATGACGACAGCTTCTCACGATAATCCGGTAATTCATATAAAAAAGCAGAGAATGTTTGCTCTTCCAATTTTTTCATTACTCGGCCAAATTTATTTTTTTCCATCATAAAAGCGTTAAATTCTTGCTCAAATTGTCCCTTCATTGGAGTTGCCAAAAATGGTTTTCCTAAGTAAAAGCTTTCTGTCATTAATGTGAAGCCAGAGGTTCCGATAACAGCTTTGGCATTTGTTAAATCATTTAAAAACTCATCTTTACTGAAAGACTTATAGGTAATGTTTTCATCAACTTCATCTTTATTGTAGCCGTAGAGATTGAATTTTTCGCGCTTATATTTTTTTAGAAAATCTATGATCGATTCATAGCCTTGTGTTAAGTATATAAGGATTTCATTTCCAGTATTCGGTTTCAAATCTAAAATCTCTTTTCTTAGGATTGGAGGTGTGAGACAGCTTCGTTTGTTTTTTAATTTTCCTTCATAAAAACTGATTATTATAGAGTAATCCGGGCGAGGAATCATCGCTCTGATAATGTTTTCTGTCATTAAAGCATCCGGTATCATCTCTAGTGGGCAATTGTGGTCAAGATATCGCATCCTGTGTTGATTATCAATCGTGATTAAGGGTATGTGATAATGATTTGCCAAATATGCGGTTTGAGGTTCAAAATCTGTAATTACTACATCCGGTTTAAATTTTTTGAAAATCTCATTTTTTATTTTGTGATATTTATTTTCTCCGTTGGGAAGTATCGCTAGGTTATGAGCTAAAGTTTTTGATTTTGAAACCTTGTTGTCTTCTGTAATGATGCTTAAACCTATAGTTTCAGTCACATCAAAGTCATTTCCAAGATTCTGCACACCTCTGTCATAAGTAACTACTTTTACTTCGTGCCCTTTTCTTAATAGATGAGATATCACAACTCTTGCTCGGGAAGAGTGTCCGGATCCTTCTCCTGAAACACCATAAACTATTTTTGCCATATTTATTTCCTAAAAGTTTTTTAAATCAAATAATTGAAATTAATTTTTAATTGTAAAATAAAATATTTCAGAGAGCATGTTTTTTTTGTTCAATCATCCTAGAATTCGTCTATACGCTATAAGATGGCAAATTGAATGTTATAAAAAAAACAGGTTTTCGAGTGTTACTCGTTTTTGGTAAAAGTAAGGAAAAAGAAAGTACAAAAAAAGACATCAAAGAAAAAGGGGAAGAAAGATTAATGCA
>DAOWES010000212.1 GCA_030638385.1 Candidatus Cloacimonadota bacterium
AACGATTGCTCCTTGCATAATAGAAAGGGAAGAGTCAGGGATCAAAAGTTCGGGATCAATTTCTAGTTTTGTACCCAGTCCATTGCAATTACTGCACATTCCGATAGGGCTATTAAAGGAGAAATGTTGAGGAGAGAGTTCAGGAAAACCAATTCCACAATTTGGGCAGGAATTTGCTTCTGATAGATTTTCTAGACGATTTTCATCAATATAGTCGATTTTGATGAAGCCATCTGTCAGTTTCAATGCTGTTTCGATAGAATCGGTCAGACGGCTTTTTATACCCTCTTTTATTACAATTCTATCTATGACGATGTCGATTGTATGTTTACTTTTTTTATCAAGGACGATTTCTTCCGAAAGATTTCGCATTAATCCGTTAATCTTTACCCGAACAAATCCTTCGCGTCGGGCTTCATCAAGCTCATCGGTGTGTTCACCTTTTCTATTTTGAACAATTGGAGCCAATATTTGGAGTCGTGTTTTTTCCGGATTCTTTAAAATGTGGTTTACTAATTGATCAACTGTTTGAGAACCAACTTTTTCACCACAGATGTGACAATGCTGTTTTCCGATTCTGGCATAAAGTACTCTGAGATAATCATATATCTCTGTAACAGTACCAACTGTGGAGCGAGGGTTTTTACTAGCAGCTTTTTGCTCGATGCTAATGGCCGGCGATAGACCTTCGATAAAGTCTATTTTAGGTTTTTCCATCTGTCCTAAAAACTGTCTGGCATAGGAAGATAGAGATTCCACATAACGTCGTTGTCCTTCGGCGTACAAAGTATCGAAAGCCAAAGAAGATTTTCCTGAGCCGGAAACGCCGGTAATTACCACTAGATTATTTCTTGGAATGCGCACATCTATATTCTTTAGATTATGTTCTTGTGCACCCTTGATAAATATCTCTGTTTTCATCTATTTTTTTTCTTTAGTTTTCAATATCATTAATTCGCTTATTGCTTTATCAATATCATTATTTTTTTGATAATTTTTCAGCTTTCTTAATAGCTCAATTGTACGGTCGTAATCTTTTGAATATAACCCTGCATTTACCACTACATCAATGAGACTTTTCTCATATCTGCTATAATAAATTGAATTTTCCAAATGATCAAAAGCTTCCTTTGTGAATCCTTTTTCCAAAAGAATATAACCTGCTTCCGAGTATAATTTGGAAAGAGCAGTTCGAATTCCACTGTTTCCGGGAGCAAATTGCAAAGTTTTCTCAAGATATTTAATCGCATTTGAATAATCATCGGTGGTGTGATAATAACGAGAAGCATTCATAAAGGCTGCGCCATAGTTATTCAACAAACGTTTCATGTTTTCATCTTTGTAAATTTTATCATCAAAAATGCCACGGTAAGAGTAAACTGAATCGATATTTGATATTAATCGTTCGATATTAAATTGATTTGGAGCGGTAGAAGATACCAGTCTATCGACCATTCCTTCATTTTGAAGATGATTTTCAAAGCCAATAGCCGCGGGAGTGGTAACCGCAAAATAGATGGGACGTTTGCCATAATTATCTTTAATTATTTGAAGAACGGCTAAATCTTTTGTATATAATATTGTGCCGGCTTTTATATGTACTTTGAACTGATCATCTGGATTTGGGCTTGAAATTTTCACTTGAGCATCTCTGCCAATCTGGCGTGGGTAAAGAGCAGATGTACGGTTTTCTGAACAAGTTTCAATGTGCTTATTGGGGATATTAAATTCCACTCCTTCATGGTCTCGCAATTGCTGAATATACCAAGCAGTATTTAAAAGACTAAGGTTTGCAATGGTGACATCTTTGCGAATACCATAACAATTTTCTCGCTTAAAATTAGTTGCTGTTTCTATTAGTTGCTTTGTTTTTTCGGTTGGATAGAGGCGCATGGTTGCACTCCCTTTGGAATCAGTATCTAAACTAGGATGAATGAATTCTGTAGCAGCAGGATCTTTTACTGCTTGAGCATACCATACAGGGAAAGTATCGTTGTCACCATTTGTGAAGATAATCGCATTTTCCTCAACACTATTTAGAATGTTTTGGCCATAATCAAGAGCGATATATTCTTGGGAACGATCGTGAATAAAGTATTGCGATGCCATATTTGCCATTGGCAATGACAGCACGATTATCATCATTAAATAGCTCAATGCTTTTGATTTTTTACGGATAATGGCAATTAAGGCAATGGAACCTATCGCCATCCAAACAGTCCAAAAATTATAAGCTGTTACATAAAAATAATCACGAACTCTAACTTCCGTATCAGAAAGATTTATTACAAAAACCATTGCGATGGAAGCCATAAAGAAAAATGAAAACAAGTACGCAAATGAATGTTTGTTTCTTTTATATTGATAATAGGCACCACCAAAACCAAGGAATGTAACGATGAGGCTAACAATTATTCTGATAAATTTAACCGGTGCATTTAACCATTTTGCAATTGTATCAACGTGGAAAAATTGCCAGCTGAAATAATTCAAGAATTGATCTTTCATTTGATAGAGGAAAGTTGCGCGACGATCGAACATACTAGTAGGTCCATATTGACGACGCAAAACATAATCGGTGAACAATTTAATTGTATGAGGATTACCTTCATTGATGAAAGGTCTGTGAGCAGCTCTGATGTAGATGAATAAATGAGTGGAGAGTCCGATTAAAATTAAGAAGAAGGCAAATAACCATGTTCTCGGAGCAATCTCATTTTTCAAGTGATAATATAGCAAGAAGAACATTGTGAAAATAATCATGTATTTTGCTAAATCAGGCACCGCAATTTGAGCACCGATCCAATTGAATACGAGATAGATAACGATACCCATAACAGTATAGATTCCGGTATTTCGCCAGAATTTTGATGTTTTATAAAATTTATGCAAGCTTGAGTAAAGCACTACAAATAAAACAGCCGGAGCAATTTGAAGAGAAGTCTGATGAATACCAAATCCTAAGAAGAATATGTAAACAATGAGCATAAGAATGTTTTGATGAGAAAGTTTTTCTGCCTTTTCCACCCAAACTAGTGTGAGCCAAGCGATTAAATTGATAACAAATGCTAACCCTGAATAAACTTCCGCTTCGATGGCATTTGTCCAGAACGTGTAAGAGAAGGCAGTGAAAGTAGCTGCAATGAAGCCACCTGTGTATGCTAGAAACGCTTGATCTTTACGTTCAAACCACATTGAGATAAGCTTAACTGCAAATAGATAGGTGAACATAGCTGCAAAAGCAGAAAAAATCGCTGATAATAAGTTAATCGTTATTGCGTGCGGGATGTTTCCGCTAAAGATTGCTAAAAATCTTCCTAATAAAATATAAAAGGGATTTCCCGGTGGGTGGGGAACTCCTAAAGTGCTGCTGCATGTAATATATTCTCCGGCATCCCAGAAAGAAAGTGATCTGGCGAGTGTGAGATAATAAACTAATAGTGATCCCATGAAAACTATAAGGGCAATAACATTATTAATTTTTTTGTTCAATAAATACGATTTTGGCTTCAATTCCATCTAAGTAGCTCCTCTGAATATTAATCAATTTCCGGTAGATATGCTTTACCAGTTAATCTCGATGAAAGTTGTTTTTTGTAGTTATAATCGTCAAGCATAAATGTATCGCATGAAATAAATCTTAAATTATGATTTATTTGGAACACCATTAATGGTTAACTTATTATATATGTCATATGGACATAATAAAACAATAGATAGTAATATAGTGACATTTTATGATGAGATGTTTAATGCACTTTATAAAGGTCATGATTTAACAAAAGCTGGTTTTTCAAGGAAAAAATATTCAAATTTAAATTTTGAAGACTTTAAATCTTTATTTAATGCT